>CANPZM010000005.1 GCA_947589065.1 uncultured Clostridia bacterium | reverse complement strand
ATATATAAACTATGTAACAGCTGGAATAAGTGAGATGTAGCGAAGTTTGAAAAATAAATTTAGATAAAAAATTTCAAAGTCAAATTTTCAAAATGGATTTGAGATTATAAAATGCAGTAATTGCAATAGATATGTGGTTTTTCGAGGTAGTCACCTCGACCAATTAAAAGCCATTGTAATTCTAAAATTACAATGGTTTTTAATTATCTCTTTGTAACTCTACAAATAAAGAAATTTACAAATGGTTACTTTTCTGTTATATTTATTAGAACAAAAGCGGACATTATTAACATTTTTGCTATTTATAATATTTTAAAGTCCGCGTTTTTGTTCGTCCGCGAAAAATTGTATAGCAATTTTTCTGTGAAATGTGAATTTATTCTATAATAGGAAAGTAAAATCAGAAGGAAAAAATTTAAATTTTTCCCTCCTGATTTTTTCCTAAATAAAATAGTAACAGAAATATTTGTATAAATAATTCCCCAATTATACTTATGAATAAACTAACTTCGATTAAATCCCCACAAAACAATAATATGAAAGCAATCAACGGAATAGTAGTTAATAAGCTTCTTCGTATATTATTTTTTGCACGAATTCCTATTAAATAACCTATAAGTATAAAAATTGCCAATACTATTTCTACAAATAAATGCTGAGAAAAAGCAGCAATTTCATGTGATACTAGATTCATGTCTTCATAAATTGTAAATATAATGAAAGCTGATGTAAATAATTATAGATTAAAGCCTTAAAAAGATTTTCCTTATTCTATATAATCCATTATCATCTTATCTAAAAATTTGATAATTTTATCTTCTGATAACATATCTATTGTATTATCAAACTCACAAATTATAATCCCTTTTTCATCATACTTAATTTTCATTGTATTGCTTTTTTGTGTAGAATTAATTCTATAGCGAATAGTTATATTAGCATATTTTTCATCTCGTTGTGCAGTATTATAGTCAATTGCAAGATACATATTATCAAAACTTGATGAATATAAATAATGTGCCGCATTGTTGTATACATTACTTGACGTATAATCAATACCATCATTTGATTTTACCTTATATTCAAAATATATAGTATCAAGAATATCAAAACCAGAATATGTTTTCATCAGTTGCTCTAAAGCTTTTATAAACATAATACTAAAATTATTGACTATAAGTTTATTTTTTTCCAAGATTTCAACTAATTTTATTTTCCTCATTTCTTGGAATTGCTTTACTTTTAATTTCTTTTCATTTGTAGTAGATATATAATTTTCATCTAGTGTATTTTTTATCAATTTTATTAATTCATTATAATTGCATCTATCTTTTGGATTAATACTTAAACATGACGATATAATAAGATTAGCACTAATCATTTCTTTATTATTTGAAAACTTTTGTGCTAAATCATATTCCTTTATATACCAAAAACTTGATGGTAATAATTCATTAGCGTTCCCATTAATCATACACCAAATTATTTTACCAATTGAAAATATATCTCCTTTTTCAGTAACTTCTTCTACCTTACCAATTTCATATTCAGGTGCTAAAAACATTCTAGCTCCAACAGCAATATTGTCTGGAGTTAGCCTTTCGTCATCATTTTTTACAAAGCAATTTCCAAAGTCAGTTAAATATAATTCATATGTATCTCCTATTTTTTTATATAAAATATTTTCTGGTTTAATATCTCTATGATATATAGGAGGATCATATTCAGATAATATTTTTAGAGATTTTATGACTGGTAAAATTAATTCAAGCGTTAATCTAACATTGCCCTTAGTCATATCAAATAAATTTGATAAGTCTCCATCATATTTTTTCATCTTTATAAAGGATTCATTGATATTCTCATCTATATGCACTTCCAATATTTCTACAATATTTGATATTTGGTGCATTGCTATTTCTGAAAGAACTATTTGTTCACGCTTAAATCTTTCTATTTTTTCTTTAGATGATGTATTACGTAAATATTTTGTTGCAGTTCCTTCTTCAGTGTCAAAAAATATATTTCCATTTCCACCTTTTGCATCTACTTTTTTCACTTTATTTTCCTTTTTTTATAATTAATTTTTGCAATATTTTACCATTATTTTCCTCAAAAGTAAATGAGAGCTTAGTCCATTATAACAATTTTTAATATTCAAAACACTTACATTGCAATCCAACTTTTTGCAACCAGTTCAGCGGATTGCCACATTGATATATTATGTAAATTATGGTATAATATATTTACAATATTCGTTTGCACGTTCGAAATAAATAAATGTGCTCTTATATTGTTTTTCAACAGTATAAGATTTAGGGGAGGGTGTGCCATGAGTATGACACGGAAAATAATGTTACTGACAATTGCACTTATGTTCCTTACAGGCTGTTCTGCAAATAAAAACATTTGGGAATCTGATAATCAGGTACGGATTTTTTTAAATTTAAAACTGGATTCTTTAAATGGCGAAACCGAAAACAACTTTTTTAACCAGAAGGATTTGAAATTAGACGATGCCTTTGCATCACAGATTAAGAAACTCAAAAAAGCAATGATTGATTACTTCTCCGAAGAGTACGCTGTTGATATTACAGATAAGTTAGACCAACAGCAGCTTCGCTCTTTTGAGAGTAACTATGGAACATATGGTTACGTCAATCCAGATGAACCACAATATTTATACTTAAACGTGGATCTCTTTGACGCAGATGCTGATTTATTCAATAACACATATGTCCATGAATCACTTCATCAAATTGGATTTAGAGCACATAACTGCTACTCTATAGATGAGGGCATCACAGACGCTCTGACAGATTTGGTACTCATTAAAGCAGGTATTGGCTCGTTTCCTACACCTATATATGCTGATGCACGAACATTAGGTTATCAAATCCTCGAAGCAGATAAGGATATTGTCAATTTCTATCTTGACTCAGATAATCCCGACATAACAGAAAGGATATCCGAAACATTGAAAGATGTTAATATGCCTTTTCTTAAAAGGAACGACACTGGCGAAATGTTGGAAGTATTACTTGATAATTTGACATATGAAACTATTTCAAATATTGACCCATATTACATGGCCCTTCAAGCACAAGAAATTGTAAGAGCATATTGTCAAACCTTCCAACCAACCACCGAAGAAATCTCCTCTATTAGAAAGATGTATTTGGTGGAAGATTATGAAAACGTAACAATAAAACAAGACGGTGACATGTTCATCATCCAGTAAATCAGTAACATTATAACCCAAATTTGAGGGCAGATTCATATCTGTCCTCGCTTTCTTTTATAGAACCATTTTAAATTCAAAAAATGAACCCTCCTTATTAAACAAATCTTGTCTAATAATTTGGGTTCACTTCAATTTTATGTTTGCTCTTTATGATTTTATTTATGAATTTTTATTTTCTGTCTTAATCAGATGATCATCATCATATCTTGTCTTTCTTATAACTACGATGATTGTAGTTATTATTAATACTACTGCAGCTATTAATAATCCAGTTAAAATAATACTAATTGCCTTATTTATTGTTTCTCTTTGTACACTTAAACCAGTTGGTTCAGAGAATGTAATTGTATCTTTTGCTGCATATGCATCTCTCTCTGTTGTAATTGGTTGTGATACATCATTAACTTTTCTAAATAGTTCATCCTTTTCCTCATCACCAAGATTTACAGTTTTAGGTTTAAACGTATTATTAACATAATCATAATCATATCCTGCTTCATATGCTGGTCTGAACTTAGCTATCATATTAGCATTACCTGGTATAGCTTCTGTATCTCTTCTACCAACACTATTACTATACATTACGATTTCTACTAAGTTATCAAAATTCATACTATCAATTGTATTTTCATCTGCTTGTTCAGACATTACTACACCTATAGTAGCTTTCTCACCTGGTGCTAATTCACTTGTTAAAGTTGGGTTAGCAGTATCTACATCATTTGAAAATTTTCCTGTTGTAGTTGTATATACATTTTCAATCGTGTTTGTAACTGTTGCTGGAATAATCGTATTACCGTCTGTTTTCATTTCAGGTTCGTTATTACCATTAATTTTTGTATTATCATATCTTATTTTATCTACTTTTGTCATTATTCCGTTTAAAGATAACCAAATATTATTTTTATTATTATTTTGATATTCTCTAGATTTATTATCAACAAGTAGAGTCTCTTGTGAGTTTTCTTCAACTTTTCTCAATGAAGTAGTTGATAATTTTAATGTTCTATCATCTTCACTAGAAGCTACCCAAGATTGATTTTCAATGTATTCAACATTTTCTTGGTCTATACTCCAATCATTATCTATATAGTCTACTAATTGATCAACTGTAGTTTTTACAGTTACATCTTTTGGATATCTATAACCGTATTCATTTTCTTTTTTGTCCTCAAATGCCTTAATAGTTTCTTCATCTGCATCATCTGCAGGAGGTATTTCATTAGTATAATAATGTAATCCTATCCATTGACCATAAACAATACCTTCTCCTGTACCAAATGCTGATAAACCATTTTCATTAGTTCCAAAATTACTTAACTCGCTTTCCTTATTTAAGCCTAATTCATACCTTGTTGCTTCATCATATAAATCTTGTATATTCTTTATCTTTGCAAAGCTTGCGCCAACATAATCTTCTTCTGAATTATTTTCTACTGTAATTTTATATATAGCTTTAATTTGTGCACCTTTAAGTAAACTTGATTCAATTCCAACATATTTAAATCCTTGTATTCCGTCGTCTAATTCTTCTTTTCTAATTTCAGTAATCTTATCAATGTTAGAACCGTTAGAGTTTTTATTAATGTTTCCATTATCATCCATTGTTACTTGTAAGATTGGTTCTGATCCATCATTCTGATATAGAAGTAATTGTGAAATTTCTTTTCTAATATTAATTCTTGTTTCTGGTCTTCTTACCAAACCAAAGTCTATATCGTTGATTACATAAGAATGTGAATCCTCACCTGAAGTAGTTTCTGTTGCTACTGGAGCACTAGAACTATCTGATGTTTTTTCTGTTTTATATTCTATAGAATCTTGTTTTTCAATTTCTACATTAAATTTAGCTGTATTTGCAACCATAGCTGTCTTTTCCATTAGCTCATTCTTATTATCATTATCACTTAATAAACCTTTATATTCTTCTGTTAAGTTCGTATCATTTTCGTCTATATAAGCTGCAAGTACTTCTGCATTCCTATTTGTAACAGTTCTTGAATATGCATTTACTTTCATTCTTCTTGGTTCATAATCTCTTGCATCAGATACTCTTATCTTATTCTCATCACGTCCATTTAGTTTGTTAGCTGCTTCATTGTTACTCAAATCATGCCATTCATTATTTAATGTTGATTTTCCTTCTTGATTACTTGTTCCTGTAACAACTCCTTCAACAATATCTCCGTCCTTTTTTTGGATTGAGCTAGCATTTACCATTCCTGTTTGATATGCAGTATTTTTATAATCTTGTCCATTATATTTTAATGTCTCATCTGAATTTCCATATTCAAATCTTACAACATAATTACCTGCTGTAAAGTTTTCAAATTCATATTTTCCATCAGCTGCTGTTTGCACTGTAGATGTAAATCCTGTTCCTTCAGCATCACCATTTAAATCTCCAAATGCATCAGGAGGCCATACATATTCAAATTCATAATCAACTGCCTCTAAAGAAATATTTTTGTCTTTCAAATCATCCGGATTTACCTTAATCTTTTCAACTAATGTGACATCAATGTTTCCAATACCAGATTCTTTTTCTGGATCATATATGCCATCACCATATGATTTTTCTTTTCCAGATTCATCTACACTTCTTGCATCTTCCCAAACTACACCATTCAATTTTCTACTAGGATCATCTTTATTTATTTGTACCTTTAAAACTGGTGCAAATTCAGTATCATCTTCCATAAAGTTAACATTGTTGCTATTATTATCACCTACTTTAGACATATTAACATTGTCTGCAGCAGAATCTCTATCAATTCTACCAGATATATTTCCTGAAACATAATTTGTTGTTTTATGTCTATTAACTGATTTATCTGTATATGTAGTTGAATAATTCGTTATTTCTGCTATATTGCTCTTATTACCTAATAATGTTCCTTCTCTTGAATTTCTTTGTTCTTCAGTCAAAGTAGCAAGTTTCTGCTGTTCAGCAGCTTCAAATCCTGCACGATCAACTTCATAAGTTACAAATACTTCCATATACTGACCAGGTTCTAATGATTTTTCATTAAATTTATCTTGACTATCATTTAAAGCACTTAATGAACCTGAAACAGATAACTTATAAGCTTCATTACTACTTGCACCTTTATCTTCAAATACAACTTCTCCAGTTACTTTTATGTCATTTCCATTTGCATCTTTTGTAGTTGCAATTCTACTTGCATCCATATCTAGTTTCTTATTCCATCTATATAACTCTGTTTGTTTTTCAGCTTCATTCTTATCTGTAATATCTATCTTTCTATAGAATGGTGTCTCTGCTACAACCTCATCATGTCTATTTCCATCATTATCTAATATACTTGCTGTAACTGGTTGTGATACAAGTGTAAATGTTTTATCATAATAATCTTTAAATTCATTTATACATACATCTGTATATTCTGAATTATTGTACATTGCAATTTTATAAGTTACAAATAATCTTAAATCTGTATCATCTTTAATTGCTTGTAATATCTGTTTAGTAATCGGATCTTGCACACTTTCATATACAGCAGATCTATACTTGTAATCTGAATTATATAAACCTATACTGTATGTTTTAGTTCTGTAAGAACTACTGATTTGTTTCTCTAATGCATCTTCTGTTAAATCTCCAAGGCTATTATATTTATAATCTGTCTGTTGTTCATTTACTACAACTTTTGCAGAATATAAATCTTTTATTACACTAAGATCTGAATGATATCTTTCAATTAAACCTAAGTTTATTTGATTAAAGTATTCATTAATTGGCTTAAATGTTGTGTTTTGGAATTTTAAATTATCATAGTAATTATTTTCAACATGATATTGTTTTTCATAAGGGAATTCTAAGCCAACTTGTGAAGAAATTCCCGCTTCTGAAGTTCTTGCTGCAAATCTATATTGTGGTAATACAAATCCGTCGTCATCATTTGTTACAGGTACTCCATCTTTCATTCTGGTTACAAGATTTGATATACGTTTGGCATTATCACCGTCACCTTTTAATGTAGAAGTATATTGCAAATCTGTCTCTTTCAATGCTCTATCAGTATATTCATCTTTTCCTGTATAATAAGCTCCGTCTTCTCCACCATTTGATTTACCATTTGTATTTCCATTATCATCAATTGCAGTATTACCATAAATCTTTGTAAAGTATGCATCAAATGCTTTTCTTTCTTCAGCATTTTCAATTATGTAAGAACTTTCAGCCATAGCTCCTTTATCATTTTGTTGATATTTTGTATAATCTTTATCTGCTCCTTTAGTTTCATCAGCAGTTTTTTCAAATTCAGCTTTTCTCTTACTAGCTATTTGAGCTGTAGTTTTTCCTTCATTATCTGTTTCTGCTGATTTCATAAATTCAGTTGCCTCATAAGTTTGTCCATCATATATAAATTCAACATCATATGTTACTGTGTATTTCTTACCATCTATGCCTTCTTTACTTGGAACTTGAATTTTATCTATAGAATATTTTCCATTAGCATCAATGAATTCTCTTGAATTACTATTTATAAAGTTTATTTCTTTATAAGTATCTTTTCCATCCTTTTGTCCTACAACATTCCATCCAATAGCTTTTTCTCTTTCAATTTCTTTTAATCCGTTTGAAGCATTTTCATATGTTACTTTCCAAACTATTATCTCAACACTGTTTTCTGGTGCTGGTGTATCAAGTACACCTTCTCCATGATCATAAATTCCTAATGTTCCAGATTTATTGTTCTTTACATCATTTTCATGATCAATCCATACAACGCCTGAAATTGATGTTCTTAAATCTATTTCTTTTGTTAATAATTCTAAGTTTACAGCTTCACCTGCTGGGTCAGTTCCTCTTCCATTGAAAGCATCTATATCTTTCTTAACTGCTCCTCTACCTTTAATCTGATCCTGAGCTCTTTGTTCTGTTGCACTTGTAAACTTCAAGTAATATTTAAATTTTCCTGATCCAGCTTGAGGTAGTCCATGTGCTTCATTACCTGATGATGCAAAAGAGAAAGTACTAGAACCAGCTGAACTTATTGCTTTTATTGTATTTGACATATCTGAAATATCTTGTTCCTGTAGTTGTATTGTAAACTCAGTTAAATTTATTTCATTTTGAGTTTTTTCTAATTGTTCGAATTCAGATGCATTTAATCTTCCATAATTTCTAATTTTATCTAGAATTTTATCTTTTTGATTATTAGAATCACTAGCAGTTCCATATAATTTAGATAATTGTGATGAAACCTGTTTTAATTGTGATCTTAAATCCTTTATTTGGTTCTTGTTTTGCTGTTTTTTATTTCCTTTAAGAGTAGACTGCTGTTCTTGTAATTTTTCAATTTGACTTTCTAAAGATGCTTGTTGTTCTAATAATTGTTTTTCTTGATTTCTTTGACTATCAATATTTTGATTTAGCTGTAATAATTTATTCAACTCATCAATAGTTATGTTATTATATTGAATCAATTGTCTAAGCTCATCACATCTACGTTCTTTTGTAATTTTTTCGTCTACATCAGTCTCAGTTTGTATTTGTTTTTCTAAACTTGCAAGTTCTGATGATAATTGTGCATTTTCTGCTATTAATCTATTTATTATATCTTTGATTATTGATTCTAATGTATTTTTCTGACCTAACAACTCTTCAAGTGAACTATTTATTTCATCTTGTATAGCAGCTATATCTGATTCTAATCCTTCTACTTGATTGTCAAAAAATTGTTGTGTTGCAGAATCTAAAGATGGTCTTCCTGTTGAATTTCCTTGTCCTGATGAATTTCCTTGCCCAGATGAATTTCCTTGTCCTGTTGCATTCCCTTGTCCTATTTGTTCTATTAATCTATTTGAAATTTCCTTTTCAATATCTTTAAAACGATTATTTAGTTTTCCTACTTGATATGCAGCTTCATTAGGAGTTATTTCACCATTTCTCATCTTTTGTAGCCATTCTTCTGCTTGTTTTCTCTCAGTTGTAACATATGATACTTTTTTTCTAAGTTCTTCATCAACATTAGAATCATTTTTTATTTGATCATAAAATTTTTGCCAATCTGACGCAGAATATTTTCCTAAGTTATTCAACATGTGGGATAATTTCTTTTCTACATCTGTATTTAAAGTTTTTGCATTATCAATAACTGTTTGAAGTTGTTCTGAAAGATTATCTGGTAATGTAATACCTTTTTCCTGTGCCTCCTTTAAAAGTCTTTCTGCTGCATCTGCATCTAATATTTTCAATTCCAAAGATTTTCTAATTCTAGTAATTAATTCATTTTCTTCATACTTTTCATTTGTAATGTCTTGATCTATTGTAATAGATACTTCTGATCTAAATAAATCATGATATACTAAAGTATATGATTCACTAGCTTTTTTGATAAGACCTGGAAAATCATCTGGAAAATTTCTAATTACTAATATGGTACTCTCCTTATCACCACTAGGTTTCGCTATTAAAATATTTACATCATCCATTGTTGATTCACTATTATCAAATATAAAATCTCCATAAGCATTATGTATTAGAAATGTCTTGCAGCTAAAATAATTAGTAAACGTCTTAGTCATATCTGTAGTTCCTTCAATGTCATCTATAAACATTTTAGGAAAATGAATCATAAATATAAAATCTTGAACAGGTTTTCCATCATAGTCTAATATTACCATGTGAATAACTGTATCATCATCAGACGGTACTGCAGACACTTCTGTTTCTATTGATTCTGAATTAGAAACTATAGCCGCTTCTTCATTCATTGAAGTCCACTCTACTTTACCATGTTCAATTGCATCTTCTTTTAATTTAGAATTTAAAGACATTTCTAGTAGATTTACTTTCCCTACTTTAACATAAGTTGCACCAAATGCAGAATCTATTTTTGCCTCTCCAGAATCTGTTACTTCAATTCCTTCAGCAATCTTATTTGTCCAAGTAAATGTCTCTTCCCAAGAATCACCTTTAACAGTCTCCTCTGTTGTTTTTGTTGTTGTAAAATCATAATTTGAATGATAATCATGTTCTACATATTCAATTGTATATGTAACATCTCTACGGAATTTTATCTTCACTTTTTCTTTTGGAACTTTATAATCTCTTGAAATTGTAATGTTTGAATCTTTAACTTCTGATAAAGTTCCAGAAATTTCTTCACTGTTTCTTTCAATTATTTGATAATAAGTCTTTACTTCTTTTTCCTTTGCACTATTTAACGTCCAATTGCTCTTCTTTATACTATTCCAAGTATCCTCATATCCTTTTTTCTTAGAATTACCTAATTTGCAATTAATTTTTACATTATCGCCATCTTCTTCAATACTAAAAAGATTACTAGAAGTTTCTATAAATTGGAAGTTTCCATCTCCTCCACCATCTACAACTGTTCCACTTCCACTTTGATTTGCTCTTGAACTAACATTCATAGCTAAATTAACATTGTTTGTAACTTTAACAGCACCATATTGATGATCTGTTGTGTCTCCACCATCAGAAGGTACTATATCATACCATGGTGTCCAATTAATAACTAAATATTTACCTTTTAAATATTCAAATGTAGCACCAGCATTCATATATTGAAAATCAAAATCAATGCTTTTTATAATGCTTACATCGTCTAAATAATCCATCTCAATATAAAATTTTTCACCATCATATGGATATGGATAATCTTCTGCTGTATCAAGCTTTACTTTCTTTCCATCTATAGTTTCTACAGGTATATTTTTTTCATGTAATTCTTCATTATCATAAATGAATCTATAATTTTTACCTAATTTTAGTACACTTTCACCCTTACTGTCATATAATTCTTTACCATTACCATCTGTAGCTATTATTGTACAATTTGAAATTCCTGAAAAACTTACTTTTTCTCTTGAATCTTGTTTTGTAACAGATCTTAAGTAATTAATTGTGAAAGGTCCAATGATATATTTATTAGTTTCTGCATTAAATCTTACATTTGCATCCTCAGAATTTCCTTCTACTTTATAATTAACTTTAAATGTACCATCTGAATTATATTGCCATTTACTTGATTCTATAACTTTATCTTTATTGTTTTCATCCTTTTCATATTTCCAGCTACTTTTATCATTTTTAATAGCAATTTTATTTATATAATTTTCAAAAGCTTCTGCTTCATGTGTCAAAGGAGTATCTTGTATTCCTGAACCAGCTTTGCTCTCCGTTCCAACTGTTTTTACACTCCACCAAGCATGTTGAACATATGTATATGGTGCATAAATATTAGTAGTTTTAACATAATAATATTTATCACCCTTTTTAGTTACATATTTTGTTGGCTCATCAGCATCATTCCATTGTACTGCCCATAATTCTTCATTTCTTGATGTTACAGTTTTATTTTTGTCTTTTACTTTTCCTTTATATTCTTTATCAGTTATTTCAAATGTAATTGGATTCTTCTTAGGGTCATTTTGATCCCATTCATTTAGTACCCATGCTTCTGCAGGAGTTGCATTTCTAACACTGTCTACCCAAAATCTACCATATGTTTTACTAGTTGTCGCTCCATATGGACTTGATGTGCTAGTTGTCCATGAAGCTCCATCTTTAAAAACAGTAACTCCCTTATCAGCCATAGTAAGCATTCCTGTTGACTTACTATTTGGACTATCTGTCACATCTGTACTTTTACCCCCACTACTTACTACTGTACTTTCATAGCCAGGTAAAGATATACCTTTGGCTGAACAAAATATTGATGGATAATTCATCAAATCATCATGTGTTATAAAAACATATTTTCCGTCAACTTGATCTGCCAAAGTAACAAATATTGATTCCCCTGTTAATCTGTTTGTTTCACTTTCTCTTACTGGTGATTTATTATTTTTATTTGTTGCAGCAAAGGCATTGTGTGAAATTAATAACCCAATTATTATAAATATTATTAACATTAATGTTATGCTAATTCTTTTTATTTCTAATTGTCGATTATTTTTCATACAATCACCTCCTTATTTTTCTTATCAACATAAATCTTTATTACATACAGAGTTATTAATAACGTAATCAGTGTAGTACTTACAATCATCAAGTTAATCATACTTCCACCTGTTTGGATACCTATAATTAAATCAGCTCTGCTCATATCATCTTCACCCTGAACTTTATTTGCCTCTGTAGAATCTATATCTCCTATTGCATATTCATTATAGGTTTGAGCTATCTCAAAATCATTATTTATAACTCCAGTTCCATTTTCTGTCATTTGCTTTGTTAAAGTTAATGTTATAGTCTTTGTTTCACCTGGATTAATAATCTCATTTTCTAATTCTTGATTATATGCATATCCATCTGCACCTACATACCAATTTGGATTTAAAGATGTATCAAGCTCTAGTCCTTTTGGTAAATAATCAACAATACGTTTTGCAAATCCAGCAATCTCACCTTTATTTGAAATTGTAATTGTATATTCAACATATATCATTGAAGAATTTGCTTTTTGTGGTTTAATATCAATTTTAGCTAATTTAGAGTTTTCAATTTGATGTGTAACTGTTTCATCTTTATCTTGAACTGTTATTTTATTAATATTAGCATCAATTGATAAATCAAATATTCCAGCTCTAATTAAACCAATATCTATATCAGAAACACTATTATCATCTATAACAATTTTATCTGTAACTGCTTTATAATTTGAAATAATTGCATCTGAATTTAAGTTTGATTCAACACCTTTCTTCTTGTAATCAGCTAATTGATATTTTGTATTATCATATGCAAATCTTATGTAATATTCACCTTTTGGTACATTTTCAAACATATATTCACCAATATTATTTGTAATAGTTTGAGCAACTATTTTTTGTGTATCAATACTACATAATTTAGCAACAATATTAGCCATACCCTCTTCTAATGGATCTCTTTGACCATTTTTATTAAAATCATTAAATGCTTTACCTAATATTTTAAAGTTTTGTTGTTTCTCTTGAGCATTAGCTTGCTCAACTTTTTCATTATTTTGTTCATTTACCTCAACTTTTTGTTTTTCAACTTTAGTTTCAGCTTTAACTTCAGTTTCTTTCTGTTTATTAATTGATTCTTGTTCATTAGTCAATTCTGGATTTTGAATAATAATATTTTGAACTTGCTTTGTTTGAATTGCATCAATATTTTTACCATCTATTTTCCAATTATTTGCTGTAACTACTTCATTATCAATGTCATTAACATTCTCAGCATTACATTCAAGAACAATTTCTACTTCTTGATTTGGTTCAAGTGATACTGATGTGTTAACAGTTTTACCAATTAAAGCATTATTGGTTACTCCATCTTTTATTATAGAAGCTCCAACAACTTTCAAATTATCTGGTAAAGTATTTTCAATATCCATATCTCTAGCTTCTATTATACCTACATTTTTTAATTTTAAAGTATATCTAATGCTATCTCCTTCTTTTAAGAATTTATTATCTATACTAGAAGTATAACTACTTTCAATAATTGGTTTTGCTAAAGTATTTCTTATTTCATTTGAAGTATAAGCCCTAGTTAAATTCTCAGAACTAGCTGTGGCAGATACTATAAGTTCTTTTTGGCTTTCAGAAATATTTGAAGTCACAGTTTTTAATTTCAATGCAACAGCATCATCTATTGAATCAAGATGCCATGTTACCTTTCTAGTATTAGAATCATATATAGCTTGTCCATCTGATTTCTCAGTTATTCCATCTGATTCAAACCCAACAATGTAAGCATCAAAATATTCTAAACCATCAGGTAAAACTAATTCAACATTGCAATTTTCAATTTTTTTATCAGAATAATTAGCTATACTTATTGAATACCAAAGTTGCTCTTCTGGTTCTACTGTTCTACCTTTATCAGCTTGGTCTAATACTATACTTAATTCAGGCATATCTACTTTCATATCTTCTGCTTTTGTATAAATTGGTTTTTCCAATCCATTTGCTTCAACATTATTATTTGATTCTATATTTGCATCAAGTGGAGTATTTTCATTTATCTGAACCTCATATGAAACTTCTTCTACCGTTCCCGCTTTAATTTCATCAACCTCTATTTTCAATTCTTTTGTTTCTGGTTTTAATTCTCCATTTTCAATGTAAGTTGTTCCATCTGGAATAATACTATTAACAACAACATCTTCTGCATCTGATTTACCTTCATTTGAAATTCTAACAGTATATTTTATTCTTTCTCCAGCAACTGCCACATTCTCATCTTTATCAGATACTGTTTCAACTTTTAACACTGGAGCATCACCTGTTGTTAAAACAACTTTATCTGGTTCTGCTATTCCTGATGTTTTTGTTCCTGTATAATATGTTCCGAAAGTCCCAGTCATATCCAAATTATTAGTTAATTTTTCAGGAATTTCGAATCCATATGTATAAACTAAAATATCTCCAATTTTAACTGTTCCATCAACAACTATTAAATAAGATTTAATTTTTGACATATTTCTTGGATTAGCATCCCAACCATTTGATTCTAAATTTAAATCATCTGTTGCTTCTCCATTTTCAGAATAATAAATTTTAGCGTCATGAGAATTATTCTTAGAAACTATTTTTGAAGTCATAGGGGCATCTTGGTTTGTTCCTAGTTCTTCTCCACTTACAATAGATTTATTTCCACTAAATATTGTTCTACCTAAAATATGAACATTATTCATTTCTTCATCTGTATTATTAATTAATACCATTTTCATTTCAGCTTTTTTGCTATCTGCAAATGTATCAACAGTAGCTTCTTTTCTTCCTTGATTTACTGAAATTATAGATTCATCATTTTTGTATCCTGAAATCATTTGTGCATTAACAAATCCATCTGGTGCTACTACCTTTAATTCAGTATCATAAGTACCTTGTTTTGGATTTAACATTTTTGAAGATGGTTTTGTAGTCATTGTCCAATTTGAAGAAATACCATAATTTGTAGCATCTTCATTATAATAATTCATTACTAATTTAGTAGTTTTAGATGCTCTATACATATCTAAAGAAATATTAGTTTTTAAAATTATTGTTGTACCTCTTTCTTGATCACCTAAAGAATATTTAGATTGAGCACCATTTAATGTTAATCTTATAACAACATTATTTTTATCATTTCTAATTGTTTCAACATTTGAAATTTGTAATTCATTATTTCCATATAGGACATTCATGTCTGTGATTTCAACATTCTCAATTTCCTCTGGAAAAGTAATTTCAAATACTGGATTTTTATATACATTAGATTTTGGATCTGCATTATTTAAAGATATGTTAATTTCAACATCTTCATTTTTTACAAGTGTACTAAGTTCATTTCTATTTAATGAAACAGTTGCATTTGTAACAGAATCTATAAGTTCTGTTTGTACTTTTGCTTCACCCATCTCTGTAACAATTCCTTCTTGTAATTGTGCTGCAGCAACATATTCATTGTTTAATTGTGTAAACATCATCAAGTCAGTTTTAGCATATGAACATTCAGTAATTATTTTTACAGTTCCTATATTTAAAATTCCTTCTCCTACAGGATTATTTATCTTAAATAATATCTTTCCAATTTTGTTTTCCCCAAAACTAATTGTGATATTACCATCGCCATCATCTTCTGTGTCTTTATTTATTTGAATTAATGATGTTCCATCTTCAAGTAATATTTCTAAGTTTCCATTTTCTCCAATTATTGAAAGTAAATTTTGTTTATTTAATTTAATATTTTTGTAATAACAATTTTCAGCATTTTCAACAGTTGTTAAATATTTATTTTGATTGTTATCTAGAAAATATTCATCTTTTTCTCTAATCTCAACTGTATTAATCATATCTGGTCTTGAAATATTTACATTAATTATATTTTCAAATTCCACTTCATATTCTGGATTATTTGAATTTGCATTTGCATATAAATAACCTTTACTCATCTCTTGAGTTCTTCTAGTTATTTGATATGTAACTATATTTGAATTTGCTTGAGATAAATTATAATCTTTTTCTATTGCATTAGAAATTTCATTAGTTCCTGTTGCATTAAATACATTAGATTTTGCATTTATTGATGAATGCAAAACTATATCTTGTGCATTATTAAAGTTTGAATATACATATGAAATTATATATTGATCTTTTCCATTACTCTTTAAATATCTTCCATCTTTTTCATTATTATTAACAGATATTGTTACAACTCCATCTTGATAGTTCCAATTTTCAGCAGTAAATACTGCATCTGTTCCAGAAAGTCCATTTGTATATGAAGTTTCTATAGCAGATACTACTACATTATTAATTGTTGTTCCTTCAATTTGAGGTATAGTAACTTGAACTTGAGTATCTTTTATAGGTAATGTAGGTTTATTTTCAGCATAAGCTTCTACTTTTAATTGAATTAATGCTTCATTTATTCCATCTTTTACATATGGAATAAATTTTTCAACATTACCATCAACTTTCAAATCAACAGTATTTTCTACATTAAATATAGGTCTAACAGACTTTGTAATTATTTCTTCATTACCTTCATTATCTATATATGTTGTAACTAATTCAAGTTCAACACCAGATTGTAATGTAGAAATATCAATATCACTCTCTTCTTTAAGTTCTATAGGAATATATATTTTTACTTCATTTCCATTTTCAATTTGATTTAGTTTTATTTTATTTTGTTCAACAGATTGAATATATTGACCTAATGGAATGTCATCCCTTAATTTAAAAATTTGATTTTCCAAATTTTTAATATCAATTTTAGAACTTTTTAAGTATCCAGAATCATTAACCCCAAGAGTTATTTGTATAGCCAATCCCTCAACAATTGGTTGTTGAGTTTCTTCTGGTTGTTCCGGTTGTTCTTGTTGTTCTGAAACCTCTGGGCTTTCAGTTTGTTCAGGTGGATTAGATTCAACTGGATTCTCTGTTGTCATGCTTTCAGTTTGATTTTCATATTCATTTGTAGAACTTTCAGTTTGTTCTTCTCCATTTTCATTTGGAGCCGTTTGCTCATTTGGTTCAGCTTGTTCCGGTTGTTCAGAAACTTCTGGATTTTCAGTTTGTTCTGGTTGTTCTTCCTGATTTCCATCAGTAACTTCCGGCTCTAAATTACTTTGCTCGTCAACTGTTTCTCCATTAATAACTTCAGGTTCATTGCTCTCATTTGTTTCAACTTGATTCGTATTTTCAACAAATACAAATTCTGCTGAATAATTAATGTCTTCTTCAGCAGCATATGAAACAAGATTTGCGCCAAGAGTAGCAAAGTTGCTGAAAGTTATCATGAATACAATCAAGCTAGCAATCAATTTTTGTTTGAAATTTCTTGTCCTTTGCATAATTTACCTCCACAAATTATTTCGTTTTATTTTCTATAATTCTTATTTTAAAAAGATAAATTTACCTGTCAAATCATTAAATTTTACTTTTTATAATTTCAAAATTACGGAAAATAGACATTTATAGCGTATTTTACAATTATATTAAAATTTTTAAACTTTCCTGTCTTTTTTTGTCAATGGTTTACATATTTTTTTTATGGAAACTAGTTTTGTTTTGTCTTGGAAGAAAAAATAAGCCTAGAATCACTAATTCTAGGCTTATTTTTATTTTTTAATTTGATGCTGTTTTATTATAAATATTCCCATTAGCAACATTGCTGATGTTGTTAGTATCACTATTGGTACTATTCTTGTTGTTACATAATCATGTATTGCTATTCCTGTTGGTGGTATTACTGTTATAAATTCTGTTGCATTAGCATCATTTTCTGGATATAATCTCCAATTTGTTTTTACTAACTCCCAATTATCTCCAACTTCATTCTGATGTACATTTATTGAATTATATCCGGCTTTCCACATTCCTTTTTCTGTTCCTATTACCATTGCATTTCCTGGTACTGAATTTACATCTCTTCTTCCTGTTGGATTTGAATATACTAATACTTCTACTAAGTTGTCTATGTTCATTTCATCTGCATCCATTCCCGATGTTACATTTTTTCTTGTTACAACATATTCTATTCTTGAACTTTCAACTTTAGCCTTTGTATAAGCTACTGGTTTCATTTCAGTTATCAAACCAGCATTATTAATGTTACCACTATTATGCTTATTATATTCCATTCTGTATTTTTTCAATCCATTTACTGTTTCTTCTTTCTTCTCAATTTTATCATTAAATGTCACCGCTACATTTGATCCTGTTCCTGTAACCAATTGTCTTCCTTTTTCATCATATAAATCAGTCTCATTATCATTTATTTCAGATATTGCTCTATATGATGCATTTGATATTAATCCATTCAAATCTGTTATTGTTTTTATTGTTTTGTCTTCTGTACCATCTTTATCAACTTTACCATCCCTATCAAGGTCTACACCAATTTTCTCTTTAGCTATACTTGTTAATACCCATGAACAATCTTGTACATCAACTGAATTTTCTTCATCTAAACTTGTATTTACATCTATATAATCTACTAATTGTTCTACTGCTGTCTCTACTACGTTATCTGCTACATATGATATTGTTTGAGGTACTGCATTCTTATCTGATGAATAATTTGTTATAGTATATTGGCTTTGTCCTGTTTCTCCACTATCTTTTTTCTCATGAATTATATTCTCATAATAAAATCTTCCTACATATTTTCCATATATTATTATCTCTGGTCTTATTGTATCTGTTTTATCAGCACCAGCAGGAGGATTTATGCCAAGTAAGCTTTGTACTTCCTGCAAAGTTGCATTACTTGATATTCCAGTTTTATTTGCATCTTCCGCATTACCATCTATCTGTAAGCTATCTATTATGTTATCATACAATGCTGTTGTTGGTGTTCTACTTGCTAATTTCCTTATATCTTCTGCAGAATATTGTCCTGCTAAAAATCCTGTATAATCTATTTCGGAATTATTTATTACTTTTATTTTATATTTTATTGATAGTGATAATCCGTTTAAATAATCATCTTCGACATTTAATGCATAAAATCCTTGTTGTTGTCTTTCATGTGCCATATATGTTAGTTTGTCTAGATTCTTTGCATTTTCTGAATTCATTATCACTTTTCCATTTTCATCCATTGCTGCTGAAAACAACATGTCATTATTCTTTAATAAATATATATTATTTACATATTGTTCTAATACTATGTCTGTTTCAGCTCTCTTCTCTAGTCCGAAATTTATATTCTGCATTGTATATTTTTGGTCTATATTATCTGTCAATGTTTTTTCATTTTCCCCTGGTGTTTCTGTTTTTTCTACATTTGCAGGTATAGAATTATTTGGTATAGAATTTCCTCTACCTCCTGGTACTTCACTTTCTACTATTCTTTTTGGATCTTCAACCTCTACTTGCATTACCGGCGTCTCTGCAAACATTTTTGTTGCTTCTACATATTCTGTATTATCTGCTCTTCTATTTCTTAGAATCTCGCCTCTTTCATTTTCAACATATCTTGAATATGAATCTACTACCATTCTTCTTGATTCATTGTCTCTTGCTTTTGATATTGCCTGTCCATCCATATCTACGCCCAAGTCTAAATATTTATCATTCAAGTGTTGAGTGGTATTTTCACCTAAAAATCTAGTATTTTCATAATCTTGTCCATTATATTTTATTGTTTTATTTTGTGTTGTCATTAAGTGGCCATCTTCATTAATGTCCCAATTTTCATGAGCATCTCCCTCATCTGCTGTTGTTCCATAATCAAATCTTATTACATAATCTCCTGCTAAAAATCCATTTAAATAATAATTTCCATTAATTGTATTGTTATTGCCATTTACATTATTTAACACTATTTTACTGTCTTTCGTTATTTTATTTTCATCATCACTATAATATTCATTTGGTATTTTATAATAATACTCTAATCCAGTATATTTACTATCTATACCTGTTAAATTTATTACCTCATACATTGATACTTTCACATTCGGTATTAATTTTTCTCCATCTTGATATTGTCCATCTCCTACTTTTACATTTACACCATCTTTTGTTGTTACATTCTCTGTTTTTTCATCTTCCCACACATATCCATACATTTCTCTTTCATATGTTTTCATACTAATTTTCAAGCCTGTTGATTGGAATGTATCGTCTTCATAATTTTTTCTATCTAATATATTATTTCTATATATATTATTTGGAGCTGAATCTTTATCTACTTTTCCTGATATCCAACCTTCTTTATATCCAATATAATAACTTCTCTGTGGATTTGATTGTTCATCTAATACTATTGCATCAAATTTTGAATCTTCTGCTGAATAATATGTTGAATAATTTGATACTTCAACTATATTTTCTTTATCAGTACATAATTTATCTTTTCTCTCCTCTACTACGTCACTACCAGCTGATGCTCTCATATATCCCTCTTGGTCTACCTCGTATGTTGTAAATATTTCTACTGCCTCTCCTATTTTTAATTTCATTTTACTTAATTCATTTAATTTTGCTACACTATAGTTTTTTCCACCTGCTGAAACAGTATCATTAAGTTTTATCCATGATACATCTCCAGATGTATCACCGTATCCATCTAAATCTTCAGCTTTTGTTGCTCTGTAGTCTCTTCCATTTCCAGAATTCACAATCCTATAATATGGGGCATCTGCTATTACGTCACCCACAAATTTCATATTTTCATTTATTATTTGTGCTTCTATTTTTTCATTCAATAGAGTATATGTTGGATCATAATAATTTGTTATCTCATTTATTTCTACATCATTTGTATCTGAATTATTAAATACTTTTGTTTTATATGTTACAAATACTCTTAATTCTGTTTTTTCTTTTAAAGTTTGTACCTCACTAATTGCATTCTTATATCTATTACTACTTAAGTATGCCACATCTGAATTATATAATCCTAATTGATATCCATTTGCTCTGCTCTTTTCTAATTCAATTACTGTTTCAGCATAATTTTTTTCTGAGTTATTTCCTAATCTATCTGCTCTTTTTACCAATTTTTGATTATTTACTACTACTGTCATTTTATATAAGTCTTGCAATATGCTTATATCTGCTTCTTTCCTTTTCTGTAATCCTAGATTTATATGTAACATGTATTCATTTATATATCTTTTTGATTTTTGAATTACTTTTCCTGTTACATTATCTTTCTTTTCTGGCTGTGTCTTATTATTCATTATGTATTTCCATCCCTCTAATGGGTATTGGATTCTATAGTCTTCTTTAGTAATAGCAATTCCATGAACGTCTGTATCATTATAATATGTACTTGCTACCATTCTATATTTTTCATGCTCATCTTTTGTTTCATCTTTAGCTAAATCTGATACTTTTGCTGGTGTACGTCCAAATTCTTCATCTGACAATTTATTACTATCATCTGTAAATGGTTTATCTAATGTTGATTCTATTCTTTTATTGTCTTCCGCTGTTTCTCCAGCTATTAAATCTGTTGATTTTCCTTTATATTTTATCTTATCCTCTTTATTATTAGATATTTCACCAGCTTCATTAGTTGTCTTAATTATTCCTTCAGTAGTTTTATCATCATTTATAGAAGTATTTCCTGTTATTTCTCCAAATTTTTGATCAAATTTATATCTATCATCTATTTCCTCTACTGCCATTGAACTATTTTTATATTTATCTGCCTTAATTCCTTTTGTTTCATCCTTTTTATCAATTAATTCAGCTGTATAATCTGATGATTTTCCTTCATCTGCAACATTATTATTTCCAGATGTTTGATTTGCCATAAATACTGTATGTCTATATGTTTGACCATCATATTCAAATTCTATAACATAAAATAGATTATTTTTGTTTTTATCCTTGTCTCCACCTCCAGGGCCAGGTGCTTCTAGTCTATTTATTTCATAATAGCCATTTTCATCAGTATATTTTGGCCATGCATTTTTAGGTTCTTTTTTTTCTGTTTCATATGTTCCATTTTGTGTAAACTTATCTTTTCTAGTTTGTTCTATATCTATTGCACCGGTTAAATCATGTGGTATAGCATAATCTACAAATTTTCCATCTTCATCATATAATTTTACTGTTATAGCAATATTTTTTAATCCATTACCTGATTCACTAGCATCTCTCGTTCCTATTGATGTTCCATTACTATTAGCAGCCTTCTGCCAATCTGTTTCTTCCCATACATTTCCTGCCATTGTTGTAGTTAAATCTATATACCAACTTAATTCTAAAGAATTTCCTCCTGAGCCAGGTGCACCATTAGGAGTTATTACTGTTCCTGAACCAGAACCATCAACCCACCAATTTATTTCTTCAAAACCAACCTTTGCTTCTGCAACACTTGCAGTATCCTGAACGTTTTCATAATCACAAACACTTACAGTAAGGTAAAATCTACATATATTATAATGAGGCCAATATATTGGTCCACTTGCTTGGTCACTATGTCCACATTGTCTTCCCCCTTTACATTTATGTCCTTTACACTCCCAATCTGGACAATCTTTCATATTATCATCATCATGGTACCAAGTATATGTATGTGTACTATTATAACTTCCATCCTGGTTTACACCATGATCTTCTTTTTTAGTTCCACAATTGCAAGTTGCACCAGCTTCTATAGAATTTACATCACAAGATTTAGTACCTGTATGTCCTGGACATCCAGAATTATTTGTACAATATGGATTATATGATGGATGTTTATGTACTTGAGGACTTGTATGTTCTGTTTCTACACCAATATCCACAGCTAAACCGCCATTATTACCTGCTCCTCCATCACATCTAGACCCATAACTACATATATAATCTCCTTTTTCATCTGATTGTTGAAAACACCAATCTAGTTTTTCCACATTACCTTCTGATATTGTAAAAGTCGCCTCTGCAGTTAAATATTTAAAATTAAATTTAAGTGACGTTATAGCATTAAAACCTTCCGTAAAATCTAACAAAACATAGAATTCTTGTTTAGGATCTGGATATGTCATTTCTGTCAAATCATTCTTTACTATTTTCCATTTATCTCCTCTATTTAATGTTGTTATTTCATTATATTTTCTTAATGTCAAAACTGGTGTACCAGTCATTCCTCCAAATTGTTGCCCTTCATATTCTTTTTTCAAATAATCAATTTTAAATGGTCCCACTTTATATTTTTTAGAAGTTGCATCATATTCTACTTTTATATTATCTTCATTTGTTAAATCTTTTATACTATTTTCGTATTTTCCACCATACTTGCTATTTATTTCACTCCACATTTCTTCAAATGTTTTAGCTTCTTGCTGTATATTTGATGAAGCTGAAACAACATTTTGCACATTTATATTAACATTTGAACCTTTTATTATTTTCTTTATAGAATCTTCCACATTTTCTATTATTTGTTTATATTCTCTTTTCTCAGCTGTTGTTAATTTATTAGATTTATCTTTATAATTGTTTTTATATTCATTAATGTTATTTTTTGCTGTAACTTTTTCTGAACCTGTTAAGTACTTATCTGCTAATTTATTTATTATATCTAAATCATCATTAGATATTTTACCAGATATTGTATCTTTTTTTTCTAGGTTTTTCTTTTCTTTTGAAAGTTGTAGTTTAAATGAATCAAGTATTTGAGTATCTTCACCTAAGTTTTCTTCTTCCATTTTTTCAATAACTAATTTTATAATTTTTTCAATTGCTTCTTTATTTTTTTCATTATCCTTCTTGTAATTACTTAATATTTCTTTTGCTAATTCACATTCTTCATTTGATAAATATTGATTAGCTAACTTTTCTATAGTATTAATTTCTGAATCACTTAATTGTACATCCATTTGGATTTTTTCCAAATCATTCTGTATTAATTCAGAATCAGTAGGTAGTATATTTCCAGCCAAACTTAATGAAGCTGCAGAAGCACCTCCTCTAGCAAGATATTCCCAAAATACTGCATTTACTGGTGATTCAGCTGGTGCCACATCAATATTATATGGATCACAATATGTTAAAATATATGCTACTGCATTATTTCTTTCGGTTATAGTTTTTATTGGTGTATAAATAGATTCTCCAATTGTATATACATGATATCTAATAGATTCTGAACCTGTTACATCCATATGAGGCTCATACTGAAAACGATGATCTCCAGTAAATTCCAATGCATCTAATATAACTGATGAAGCCTCTCCGCCTCTCTCAGTAACTTCTATTTGTCTTGCAGAAAGTCCTTGATTAAGTACTGTTCGAAGTATATTAACATTGATTACATTACCGTAAATCGTTTTCTGCATTTAAAGCATAATTAGTTAATTCTTGCACATTTCTAGTCAAAGTTAATTCAAAATATTTTCTTTCAGATGTATTATCTTCTGAACTAACTAATAAACCACTATGTGCCCAAACCATATGTAATTTAAAATATGTAACACCTTCATCAAAGAATGTTGTACCTGGCTCAGCGCATAAATATTGTGCACCCTCTTCCATAGTATTATGCCAGTATACACCTCTTCCTGAAACAGGTGGTCCACCTAAAAAATATCTTGTTTCAAATACACTATTTACTTTACTTTTTGGGAAGAATAATATTATCAATATTACGATAATTTGCAGAAAAATGTATGTAATTACATTTTTTATTTTCCTTTTCATTTATACATATCTCCTTTTATCAATTACTCTCCATATTACTATTCCTATTATTATAGATATCGTTAATAATACTAATACCATAGCTACCCAATTTACCGCTATTCCTGTTACAATACCTACTATACAGTTTATTGTAGACAT
The DNA here is from genome assembly GCA_947589065.1 of uncultured Clostridia bacterium. Classification (GTDB taxonomy): domain Bacteria; phylum Bacillota; class Clostridia; order TANB77; family CAG-508; genus UMGS1994. Next base: position 29,271 of record CANPZM010000005.1, on the reverse strand, counting down.
ATCATCTTCTTCTATTTTATTGTTAGCTACCGAATCTATATCCTTTACTCCTATCGCATTTGAACTGTTTGCTATTTCTATACTGTTATATACTAAACCAGTATTTTCCTCTGTCATGTTTTTTATAAGTTTTAATGTCATTTCCCTTTTTTCGCCTGGTTTTATTATTTCATTTTGTAATGCTCTAGTATATAAATTTCCGTCAGATTCAATATACCACTCTGGATTTAATGATGAATCAAATTCCATTTCCTTTGGCATATAGTCTACTAACTTATTAACTTTTCCTTCTATAGTTCCTTGATTTATTACTTCTATTTTATATTCTATTATTACCTTTGAATCTGATAATAATTTCGGATCTATATCAACTTTACCTAATTTGTTATTTTCAGGTATAAATTCTGTGGTCTCATATGAATTCTGAACAGTCATTTTTTCTACTGTGGCATCAACTTTCATATCAAATATATTATCTCTTACTAATCCTAAATCGATATTTGATGCACTATTTTCTTTTAATACAATATTATCAGTCACGTAATTATCATTTACATTTATTATTTGTGATTTATCTTTAGTCACATTTCCAGAATTAGCTTGGCTTATTTTATATTTAGTTTCGTCAAAGTTAAATTTAACATAATATTTTCCATTATCTAAATTATTAAATAAATATCTACCTGAAATATCTGTTATTTGCGTATTTTCTAATTTATTTGTTTCTGAATTATATAATTCTACAATTATTCCTTCTAATATTTCGTCCTCTTTTCCTAATTTTTGATCACCATTTTTATCTACAAATGCATGTCCTGTTATTTCTCTTTTATCTTCTTTATCTTCTAGTTTTGTGAATACTTCTTCTTCATTTTTATATACACCGTCGTATTTAGCATCTACTCCACTTGATATAAATTCTTCTGCATCTCCATTTATCTCTGCCTTTACAATTAGCTTTGATGTACTATTATCCGGTAATACTGAATATATCGCACCAGTATTGTCAATAGAATAATTCTTTTTCATTAATGGTGTTTCTAATCTTATTGATTTTATTGTTGCATTATCAGATATTTTTGGAGTTATTTCAAAATCAGTTACAGTATAATTATTATTATTTTTTATTTCCCATATGTATGTCACTTCTTGGTTTTCTTTTCCATATCCGTTATCTAGGCTATTTACTTCATTTATTTCAACTTTTGATTGATTATATTCTATTTCTTTTTGCTTATTTATTACTGTTTGCCCATCTCCTAATTCACATATTGTACTAATTGTATCTGTATTTACTGCTTTTGCATTGTCCATAATTTTTACAAATATCTTGTATTTTATTTCCAAATATTCTCCTGGTTTTAAGCTCTCTATATTCCAAGTTACAGTTTTAGTTGATTCATCATAATTTTCTGTAACATTTAATTGCTTATTATAATCTTCTGTTTTAAGTTGTTGAATTTCATTTTTTTGCTCATCAGTTAATTTTCCATTTTTTGCAGAATTATATATTTCTTTTATTTTTTCTGATTCTGCGACCTTACTTTTTAATTCACATCCAGTATATTCAAAAGCTTCTCCCATTTTTTTAGTAATTTTAATATTTTTATATTCTTCTTTTGTTTCATTTGAGATTTTAAATTTTTGTTCATATTCACTTCCTGCTATTATTAAATACTCATAATATTCATCATCAATTTTAATTTCTGTTTTTTCTATTTTTTCATTTTCAGTTTCTGTATTAACATCTTTACTTAAGTTTTCTCCACTTACTTTTGCATTAATTTTCACATTATTGTCTTCAGACGTAAATGTCATAATGTTAAATCTTGTCATTATTGATTCTTCTGAATTTGCTTCTATTTTTGGAACTTCAATTGTCACTGATTTATAATTTCTGTAAGCTTGTACATCATTACCATCAACGTTTTCAATACTAAATTCATCTGGAATTTTAAATTCTACTTTTACATCTCTTGCATCTACGTCAGTCTTATTCTTTAATACTATTTCATATTCTGCATCCGATAATTCTTTTAATACATCTGATTTTAATTTTATTTCAGCTTCTACCTCTGCTTGTTTTTCTGTTTCATATCCTATTTTATCTGCAGGTGATGTATATTGTTCTCCTGTCTCTTCTCTATAATATGTTACATATGTTCCATAAAATGCATCTCCCTTTTTTAATCCTGCTGGTATTACATAATCATATGTGAATTCTAGTTTATCATTTGGTTCTACTACTGTTCCCTCATCCAATACTATTAAATATGATTTTGCTAATCCTACTTTATATGTCGTTGACTCTTTCCACTTATTTTCCTCTTTATCTAATTCTGTTGTTGCTTCTCCATTTTCTGAATAATATACTTTATATTTTAAATTTTCATCTTTTGATTTTATTTCATCATCTAGTATTGTATCTACTGTTGTTCCTAAATCTTCTCCTGTTACTATGTCTTTATTTCCTTTAAATGGAATTCTTCCTAATATTTGCACTCCATTTAATGTCTTTCCTGTATTATTCATTAATGTTATTCCCATTGTTGCTAACTTGGCTTCTGCATCTTCTTCTATTAACTCTTTTTGCTCTCCTTGTTGTACTGATACTACTTTTTCTTCTTTTTCGTTATCTTTGGTCTCTGTCTGTTGTGCACTTACTAACCCTGTTGGTGCTACAAAATTAACTCCTATTGTTGACTCTCCATTATGAAAATATGAAACATTTTTTAAGCCTAATATCATATTCCAATCTACTTCATTTTCATATTTTACTGATGCTTCATTATAATAATACATCTCAACATTATCTGCCTTATTTCCTGTTAGTTCATCTACTTCTATATCTGTATCAAATGATATTATTGTTCCATTCGTTTCTTTATTCAAATTATAATTTCTTTGCATTCCCTTTAATGTTATTCTTAATACTTGTTGCTCTTTATCTTTTAATGTTTCTACATTTGCTATTTCTAATTCCCCATTTGCATAGAATAAATCTATATTTCTTACATTTACTTCTTTTATTTCTTTTGGAAATCTTACCTCAAATACTGGATTTTGATATATGTCTGAACTTATATCATTATTATTTAATTTTATTTTAAAGTTTACTGATTCATTTCTTACTGTTGTTGATAATTCTATATTTTTTCCTTCTATTGTCGCATTTGATGATGTTTGTGCTATTATTACTTCGTTCTTCTGGGTCTCTAATTTATCTTTTACATTTCCTGCATATGTTGCTATTCCTTCTACTTCACTTACTAATTTATAAAAATCTTTTATTAAATTTATTGAATATCCTAATTTTATTATTGCTTTTGTATTTATTATTGCTATATTTCCATCTTTTACTGGTTTACTTGTTCTTATTTTTATTTTTGATATTGGTTCTGGATATTCTACTTCGTATATTCCTTCTTCATTTGCCTCTAAATCTAGTGTTACTGTTGCCATTACTTCATCTTTCATATTTAAGATTTCTACTTTTCCAGTTTCACCTAATATATTTTTTAAATTTTCTTTTGAAAATTCTGTCTTTTTATATTTGGTCCTGATTCCTTCTTTATTCTCTGTCTCGTATTTATGTGCATCTCCTCTTTCTACAAAATATTCTTCTCCATCTACTATCTCTATACTTTCTACTTCTTCTGCTCTACTTATATTTATTACATCTCTTCTTGCATACTCTATTTCATAATTGTCTGCATCATTATTTGCCATTAAATATCCTTTACTTATTTCTGTTTCTTTATTTTCTATTGTATGTTGTACTAGATTTCCAATTGACTCTTTAAAATCATATTCTACATCTACTGTTTGTTTTTCCTCTTTTTCTCCATATGTGCTTACTGTTAATTCTATATTTCCATGTATTCTTTCGTCATTTACTTTCTTTCCAACATACTGATATGTTACCGTATATTCGTCTTCTCCTTTTGATTCTTTTAATATTCCGTCTATTGCATTATTTTCTACATTTATTGTTAATTTATTGTCTTCTACTCTATAATTTTCTTCTCCAAATTCTACTTCATAATCTTCTCTTCCTTGTGTATATCCTAATTTTCCTGCTTCTACTTTTACTTCTTTTACTTCCATTCCTGCTATTTGTGGTATATCTATCACTAAATTAGAATTTTTTACTGGTATTTTATTTTCATTTCCTGTTATCTTTATCTTTTCTTGAACTATTTTTCCATCTGTATTTTCATCAATTCTATAATCTAAATTTTTTATTGTCTCAATTGATATATTACTTTGTATTTCCTCTGTCCATGTTAATTCTAAATTTACAGTTCTTTCAACTTCATGCTCTATTGCATCATTATCTACAAAAATTCCAGAAAAAGTTATTTGATTACTTCTTTTTGCATAATCTGCTGAAAACTCATCATTTTTCTCAAATTTTATTGGCAATAAAATTGTTTCTGTTTCCTCATCTGTTATTTGTTTTAATTTTATTTCGTTATTTTTTATCTCTCTTCCATCTACATCACCAATTTTAAAATTAGAGTTTGGATCAATCTTTAGTACTCCATCTTTCAAATATCCTTTATTTTTCAACTTAATTTCAAAATTTATTTTTAAGTTTTCTTCATTAATGTCAGCAACACAAACAGTTGATGGTTCCTGATTTTCTTTTACAAAAAATACATTAACCTCAACACTATCCTCATTCACTGCATATACAATTTTTCCAACAGTAGGTAACATGTTCATCATAAAGATTACACAAATAATTACACTTACTATGAATTTTTTAAATAACTTTTCCCTTTTCATAAAGCTTCCTCTCTTAATTACTCATAAAATTATAATTTCATCTTAATCTTATATTTATAATAATCAATAAATAAATATTATTAATATTTTTAATTACTTAGGGTTTTTCTATTTTGATTTTTTATATAAAAAGTATATTTTTTTTATTACATTTGCATTAAAAAAATAAATTTCCCTAGGGAAATTCATTTTTCAGCAAATATTTCTACCAGCAAGATTCATTAAGAACAAAAGCGGACATTATTAACATTTTTGCTATTTATAACATTTTACAGTCCGCGTCTTTGTTCGTCCGCGAAAAATTGTATAACAATTTTTCTATGGAATATAAGTTTTTTATTTACTCATTCGTTGTTGTTTTATTATAAATATTCCCATTAGCAACATTGCTGATGTTGTTAGTATCACTATTGGTACTATATTAGAAAGAGAAAAAGTCAGTAATAATATTTTTCAATTATACATATCTTCTTTTTTCTACTACTCTCCATATAATAAATGAAACTATAATCACAACAATTGCCCATACTATTAATGTTGGTACAAGCATGCTAATTATCCCTGTAGTTATACCAATAATACAATCTGTTGTTGATAAATCATCTTCGCTTAATTTATTATTTGGATTAGAATCTATATCGGCTATTCCTCTTGAATTTGTTGAATCTACTATTTCGACACAATTATGAGTTAACCCTGCATTGTCCTCTGTCATATTTTTTATAAGTATTAATGTCATTTCTCTTGTTTCACCCGGTTTTATTACATCATTTCTCAATGACGTTGTATATAAATTTCCATCTGATTCCATATACCACTCTGGATTTAATGATGAATCAAATTCCATTCCTTTTGCCATATAATCTACTAGTTTATTAACTTTTCCTTCTATTGTTCCTTGATTTGTTATTACAAATTTATATTCAAGAAATACTTTTGACTCTGATAATAGTTTCGGATCTATATCTACTTTTCCCAATTTTTTATTTTCAGGAATAAATTCTGTTTTTTCATATGAGTTTTGAACAGTCATTTTCTCTAAAGTTGAATCTACTTTTAAATCAAATATATTTTCTCTACTTAATGGTATATCTATATTTGATACACTACTTTGTGATAGAACTATATTATCTGTTACATAATTATTATCAATATTCATTATTTTTGATTTATTTTTTAATGTCTTATCTGATTTTTCTGAACTAATTACATATTGAGAATCATCATAATCAAATTTCACATAATACATTCCTTGTTCTAAATCTTTGAATGCATATTTTCCTGAAATGTCTGTTATCACTGTTCCTACCATCTTGTTTGTTTCTGAATTAAATAACTTTGCTACTACTCCACTTAAAATTACTTCATCTTCATCTAATCTTTGATTTCCATTTTGGTCTATATATGCATTTCCTGTTATCTGATACTTTTTATCAGTATTTTCAATTTCAGTATATGTATTTTTCTTTAATTTATAAACGCTATCATATTCTGCTTCAATTTCATTTTCAATGTATGCTTCACTAGTTTCATGTATAGTAGCATTTATAGTAAATACAGTTGTGCTGTTAGCTGGAAGTATAGCAAATAATTTTTTTGATGTATCAAATCTATAATTTTCTTGCATTACACTATTTTCAATTTTCATTGTCGTCATTTCGGCATTATTTGAAATGCTTGGCGTTATGACAAAATCTGTTACATCATAATTATTATTATTTTTTATTTCCCAAATATACTGTATATCTTCTCCCTTTTTTCCGAATCCAACATCTTTAGCATTTTTTAAGCTCACATCTACTTTTGATTGATTATATTCTATTTTATCCATTTTATTTACTTCTAATAAACCATTTCCCAAATCAACAATTGTATTAACAGTTTCTGTATTTATTTTTTCTGCATCATCCAAAATATTTATAAAAATATTGTACCTTATTTCTAGATAATCATTTGGTTTGAATGATTCTATTTCCCATGTTACTGTATTATTGTTTTCATCATAACTTTCTTTAACATTTAACTTTCTTTTATTGTTAACTAGTATATCTGTAATCTTATTTTCTTGTTCATCTGTTAGTTTCCCTTTATTATCTCCTATAATGGCATCAAGCTCGTCTTTAGGATATACTTCACTTTTAATTTCACTACTTAAAAATTTAAATGCTTTTCCAAGTTTTTTTGTTATTTTTACATTTTTATATTCTTCTTTTGAAACATTTCTCATAGAATATGTATTTTCGTAATCTCTTCCAGCTATTATTAATGAATCATAATATTCATCAGTAATTTTTAAATTAGTTTTTTCTACTTTCGTGCTTTCAGTATCAATATTTAGATTATTTTTTAAGTTTTCTCCACTTACTTTTGCATTAATTTTTACATTATTTTCTTCTTTTTCAAATTGTTTTAAATTAAATATAGCATTTATCTTTTTTTCTGAATTTGGTTCTAAGTCTGTAATATTAATTGTTACCATTTTACTTTTCAAGCTTCCTGATGCATTTTCGCCATTTACTCCTTCTAATAAAAATTCTGCAGGAACTTCAAATTCTACTTTTACATCTTTTGCATCTACATCAGTTTTGTTCTTTAATACTATTTCATATTCTGCATCTGATAATTCTTTTAGTCCATCTGATTTTAATTTTATCTCTGCTTCTATCTCTGCTTGCTTTTCTGTTTCATAACCTATTTTATCTGCAGGTGATGTATATTGTTCTCCTGTCTCTTCTCTATAATATGTTACATATGTTCCATAAAATGCATCTCCCTTTTTTAATCCTGCTGGTATTACATAATCATATGTGAATTCTAGTTTATCATTTGGTTCTACTACTGTTCCCTCATCCAATACTATTAAATATGATTTTGCTAATCCTACTTTATATGTCGTTGACTCTTTCCACTTATTTTCCTCTTTATCTAATTCTGTTGTTGCTTCTCCATTTTCTGAATAATATACTTTATATTTTAAATTTTCATCTTTTGATTTTATTTCATCATCTAGTATTGTATCTACTGTTGTTCCTAAATCTTCTCCTGTTACTATGTCTTTATTTCCTTTAAATGGAATTCTTCCTAATATTTGCACTCCATTTAATGTCTTTCCTGTATTATTCATTAATGTTATTCCCATTGTTGCTAACTTGGCTTCTGCATCTTCTTCTATTAACTCTTTTTGCTCTCCTTGTTGTACTGATACTACTTTTTCTTCTTTTTCGTTATCTTTGGTCTCTGTCTGTTGTGCACTTACTAACCCTGTTGGTGCTACAAAATTAACTCCTATTGTTGACTCTCCATTATGAAAATATGAAACATTTTTTAAGCCTAATATCATATTCCAATCTACTTCATTTTCATATTTTACTGATGCTTCATTATAATAATACATCTCAACATTATCTGCCTTATTTCCTGTTAGTTCATCTACTTCTATATCTGTATCAAATGATATTATTGTTCCATTCGTTTCTTTATTCAAATTATAATTTCTTTGCATTCCCTTTAATGTTATTCTTAATACTTGTTGCTCTTTATCTTTTAATGTTTCTACATTTGCTATTTCTAATTCCCCATTTGCATAGAATAAATCTATATTTCTTACATTTACTTCTTTTATTTCTTTTGGAAATCTTACCTCAAATACTGGATTTTGATATATGTCTGAACTTATATCATTATTATTTAATTTTATTTTAAAGTTTACTGATTCATTTCTTACTGTTGTTGATAATTCTATATTTTTTCCTTCTATTGTCGCATTTGATGATGTTTGTGCTATTATTACTTCGTTCTTCTGGGTCTCTAATTTATCTTTTACATTTCCTGCATATGTTGCTATTCCTTCTACTTCACTTACTAATTTATAAAAATCTTTTATTAAATTTATTGAATATCCTAATTTTATTATTGCTTTTGTATTTATTATTGCTATATTTCCATCTTTTACTGGTTTACTTGTTCTTATTTTTATTTTTGATATTGGTTCTGGATATTCTACTTCGTATATTCCTTCTTCATTTGCCTCTAAATCTAGTGTTACTGTTGCCATTACTTCATCTTTCATATTTAAGATTTCTACTTTTCCAGTTTCACCTAATATATTTTTTAAATTTTCTTTTGAAAATTCTGTCTTTTTATATTTGGTCCTGATTCCTTCTTTATTCTCTGTCTCGTATTTATGTGCATCTCCTCTTTCTACAAAATATTCTTCTCCATCTACTATCTCTATACTTTCTACTTCTTCTGCTCTACTTATATTTATTACATCTCTTCTTGCATACTCTATTTCATAATTGTCTGCATCATTATTTGCCATTAAATATCCTTTACTTATTTCTGTTTCTTTATTTTCTATTGTATGTTGTACTAGATTTCCAATTGACTCTTTAAAATCATATTCTACATCTACTGTTTGTTTTTCCTCTTTTTCTCCATATGTGCTTACTGTTAATTCTATATTTCCATGTATTCTTTCGTCATTTACTTTCTTTCCAACATACTGATATGTTACCGTATATTCGTCTTCTCCTTTTGATTCTTTTAATATTCCGTCTATTGCATTATTTTCTACATTTATTGTTAATTTATTGTCTTCTACTCTATAATTTTCTTCTCCAAATTCTACTTCATAATCTTCTCTTCCTTGTGTATATCCTAATTTTCCTGCTTCTACTTTTACTTCTTTTACTTCCATTCCTGCTATTTGTGGTATATCTATCACTAAATTAGAATTTTTTACTGGTATTTTATTTTCATTTCCTGTTATCTTTATCTTTTCTTGAACTATTTTTCCATCTGTATTTTCATCAATTCTATAATCTAAATTTTTTATTGTCTCAATTGATATATTACTTTGTATTTCCTCTGTCCATGTTAATTCTAAATTTACAGTTCTTTCAACTTCATGCTCTATTGCATCATTATCTACAAAAATTCCAGAAAAAGTTATTTGATTACTTCTTTTTGCATAATCTGCTGAAAACTCATCATTTTTCTCAAATTTTATTGGCAATAAAATTGTTTCTGTTTCCTCATCTGTTATTTGTTTTAATTTTATTTCGTTATTTTTTATCTCTCTTCCATCTACATCACCAATTTTAAAATTAGAGTTTGGATCAATCTTTAGTACTCCATCTTTCAAATATCCTTTATTTTTCAACTTAATTTCAAAATTTATTTTTAAGTTTTCTTCATTAATGTCAGCAACACAAACAGTTGATGGTTCCTGATTTTCTTTTACAAAAAATACATTAACCTCAACACTATCCTCATTCACTGCGTATACAATTTTTCCAACAGTAGGTAACATGTTCATCATAAAAATTACACAAACAATTACGCTTACCATAAATTTTTTAAATAACTTTTTCATAAAGCTTCCTCTCTTAATTCCTTATAAAATTATAATTTCATCTTAATCTTATATTTATAATAATCAATAAATAAATATTATTAATATTTATAACTATTTAGGGTTTTTTTATTTTGTTTTTTTATATAAAAAATATATTTTTTTTATTACATTTGCATTAAAATAATATATTTCCTTAGGGAAATTTATTATTTGGTAAATCTTTCTACCCGCAAGATTCATTGAAAAACAAAAAAAAGAATATCATAAAGTTTAAAAACTTTATGATATTCTTTTTTATTTACTCATTCGTTGTTGTTTTATTATAAATATTCCCATTAGCAACATTGCAGATGTTGTTAATATTACTATTGGTACTATTCTTGTTCTTACATAATCATGTATTGCTATTCCTGTTGGTGGTATTACTGTTATAAATTCTGTTGCATTAGCATCATTTTCTGGATATAATCTCCAATTTGTTTTTACTAACTCCCAATTTTCTCCGACTTCATTCTGATGTACTTTTACTGAATTATATCCAGCTTTCCACATTCCTTTTTCTGTTCCTATTACCATTGCATTTCCTGGCACTGAATTTACATCTCTTCTTCCTGTTGGATTTGAATATACTAATACTTCAACTAAGTTATCTATGTTCATTTCATCTGCATCCATTCCTGATGTTACATTTTTCCTTGTTATCACAAATTCTACTCTTGAACTTTCTTCTGGATTATTAGTATATGCCAATGGAGCCATTCCTTTCGTTAAACTTGCATTATCATCACTAACACTATTATTTTTTATATATTTCATCCTGTATTTTTTTATACCATTTTCCTCTTTTTCTACTTTTTCCATATATTCATGCAATGTCATTACTACATTTGTTCCTGTTCCTGTAACTAATTGTCTTCCTTTTTCATCATATAAATCAGTTTTTTCATTTGCTTCATTTGATCTTAATCTATATGATGCATTTGATATTAAGCCATTTAAATCTGTTATTGTTTTTATTTTTTCATCTTCTTTTGTACCATCTCTATCAAGATCTACATCAATGTCACCCTTATTTGTACTTGTTAATACCCATGAACAATCTTGTTTTCCAATTGAGCTTTCTTCATCTAAACTTGTATTTACATCAATATAATCTATCAATTGATCTACTGTTGTTTCTACTACATTATCTCCTACATATGATATCTGTTGCTCTACTGTATTCTTATCTGATGAATAATTTTTTATTGAATAACTGCTTTGGTCTTCATGAACTCTATTCTCATAATAAAATCTTCCTACATATTTTCCATATATTATTATTTCTGGTCTTATTGTATCTGTTTCTTTATTTACAGCCGCAGATAAATTTAATAAATTATCTATCTGATTTGTTTCATCATATTCAGAATCTAACAATTCTTGCAAGGTTGCATTACTTGATATTCCATCAGATTCTTTAATTAAATCTCGTATTATTTCATCATACAATGCTGTTGTTGGTGGTCTACTTGCTAATTTTTTTATACTTTCTTCTAAATATTGTCCTACTAAAAATCCTGTATAATCTATTTCAGAATTATTTATTACTTTTATTTTATATCTTACTAATAGTGATAATCCATTTAAATAATCATCTTCAATATTCAATGCAAAAAATCCTTGTTGTTGCTCTGCATGTGCCATATATGTCAATTTATCTAGATTCTTTGCGTTTTCTGAAGCCATTATTACTTGTCCATCTTCTGTCATTTCTGCTGAAAACAATGTTTCGTCATCCTTTAATATATATATATTATTTACATATTGCTCTAATTTTATATCTGTTTCAGCTCTCTTCTCTAGTCCTAAATTTATGTTCTGGATTGTATATCCTTGGTCTGCATTTTTTGTCAATCCTTCTTCATTTTCCCCTGGTATTTCTGTTTTTTCTATATTTGCTGCTGTAGAACCTTCTGGTGGATTATCTCCTCTACTTCCTGGTACTTCACTTTCTACTATTCTTTTTGGATCTTCAACTTCTACCTGCATTACCGGTGTCTCTGCAAACATTTGCGTTGCCTCTACATATTCTGTATTATCTGCTCTTCTATTTCTTAAAATTTCTCCTCTTTCGTTCTCTATATTTCTTGAATATGCATCTACTACCATTCTTCTTGATTCATTATCTCTTGCTTTTGATATTGCTTGCCCATCCATATCTACGCCCAATTCTAAATACTTATCATTCAAATGTTCAGTAGTATTTTCACCTAAAAATCTTGTATTTTCATAATCTTGTCCATTATATTTTATTGTTTGATTTTGTGTTGTCATTAAGTGACCTTCTTCATTAATATCCCAATTTTCATGAGCATTTTCCTCATCTGCTTTTGTTCCATAATCAAATCTTATTACATAATCTCCTGCTGTAAATCCAGACAAATAATAATTGCCTTCTTTGTTATCTATTTTTTCACCTTTTGTATATACATCATTTGTGCTTCCGTCTGGTGTATAAAACTGGTTTGGTATTTTATAATAATATTCTAATCCATCATACGCTAAGGTTCTATCTCCAATATCTGTTAAATTTATTACCTCATACATTGATACTTTTACATTTGGTATTAATTTTTCTGTTTCTTGATATTGTCCGTCTCCTACTTTTACATTTACATCATCTTTTATTGTTACATCCTCTTTTTTCTCATCTTCCCATACATATCCAAATGCTTCTCTGTCATTAGTTTTGAATTTTATATCTAGTACATAAGATTGACTTGTATCATCTTCATATTTTTCTTTATTCATAACACCAGCTCTATCTATATTATTCGGTGCTGAATCTTTATCTATTCTTCCTGATACCCAAAGTAATTGTTTATCCTTACTATATGCTGTATAATATGGTTCTTTATCTACATCCTCTTCTGAATAATATGTTGAATAATTTGATATCTCTACTGTATTAAATTTATTTCCTAATAACTTTTCTCTTAACCCCTCAATTATATTTAAGTCATTTTCTTCAGTATCCTTTATAGCTTCATATCCTTCTTTATCTATTTCATATGTTGTAAATATTTCTACTGTTTCTCCTGCTTTTAATTTTGTTTCACTCAATTTATTCAATTTTGCTACTTTATATCCATTTTCTGTTCCTACTAAATCCCATGTTAATTCAGTATTTTGTTTATTCTCATATCCAGCTAAATCTTCCGCTTTTGTTGGTTTAAATCCTCTAGCTGCCATTTCCTGTCTTATAATTCTACAATATGGTTCATCTGCTACTACTGTATTTTTATTCAATTTCATATTCTCATTTATTATTGGGACTGCTACATTAGTATTCAACAACGTAAATGTCGGATCATAATAATTCGTTAGCTCGTTTATCTCTACATCATTTGTATCTGAATTATTAAACACTTTTGTTTTATATGTTACAAATACTCTTAATTCTGTTCCTTCTTTTAGCTCTTTTACTATATCAATTGCATTTTGATATCTATTTTTATGTGTATACTGTACATCTGCCTTATACAATCCTAATGAATACATCATATCACTATTTAAATTATCAAATGCTTGCGTATAATTAGCTTCTGTATCCAACTTATCCATCTCTTTTGTTACTTTTTGTCCATTTACTGTTAATGTTATCTTATACAAATCTTCTAATACACTTATATCCGCTTCTTTTCTCTTTTGTAATCCTAAATTTATATGTAACATATAATCTGCTATATATCTTTTTGATATCCTTGTTATATTTCCTTGAGCATCTCTACTTTCTTCTATTGATTTATTATTTAATATATATGTCCATCCCTCTAATGGAAATTTCAACCTATAGTCATTTATATCTAAAGTAAGTCCATGTCTACTTGTATCATCATAATACGTACTTGCCACCATTCTATATCTTTCGTACTCATCCTTTGTCACATCTTTATCTAAATCTGATACTTTTGCTGGTGAGTTTCCTAATTGATTACTACTATCTGTATATGGTGATTCAAATACTGAATTTACTAAATTTCCTTCCTTTTTTCCTTTATATGATAATTGATTATATTTGTCATTTGTATTATCTCTTCCATTTTTTCCATAATAATCTGTTGTTTTGGTAATTCCTGCTGTTTTATATTCTCCATTTTCTTCATATACTGAACTATTTCCAGTTATTTCTCCAAAAGTCCTATCAAATTTATATCTGTCATTTACTTCTTCAACTGCCATTGAGCTATTTTTATATTTATCTGCTTCTATCTCTCCTGTTATATTATTAATTACTTTTGCTGTATAATTTGATGCTTTTCCTTCTTCTGCAACATTATTTACATTCGAATTTGGATTTGCCATATATACTGTATGTTTATATGTTTGACCATCATATTCAAATTCTACAACATAAAATAATTTATTCTCTGTTCCATCTACTCCTGGAGCTTCTAATCGATTAATTTCATAATATCCATTATTATCAGTATATATAGGCCACTTTACTGCTTCTCCATTTGTCTTATGACATATTCCATTTTTTACAAAATTTCCATCTTCATCATATAATTTCACAGTTACTGCTATATTTTCTAATCCTTTATTTGCTTCTTCATCATCTTTTGTTCCTATAATTCCATTACTATCTTTTTGTGAATCTATTTCTTCCCATACATTTCCTGCCATTGTTGTTGTTAAATCAATAGTCCAAGATGGGTTTCCTCCACCGTCTGGAGGATTTCCGCCAGGTGGATTTCCCAACGTCCAGCTAAGACCAGCATATCCCCTTCTAGCAGATTGTACAGTAGCAACGTCTGAAATATCAATTTCTCCTGATGGGATAACTACATATTTAAAACCAAGATCAATAACATGTCCTCCGTAAAATCCATGTTCACAAGGCTCTGGAATAGTACACTTATGACCTTGGCATGGACTACATTTAGCATATGTCTTATTAGCATCATATGGACCAGTTTTCCAATTTCCATTTTCGTCTAATTCATTATAGTGATATGTATCAATTACACCGTCACCATTAGTATCATGTCCAGAACAAGGTTTACATGGTGAATCATGATAATGTATATTAGTAGTAAATAGAGGATCCTCAGTATAATGATGATACTGTCTTTCACCAACTTCAGAACCATAATCAGCTTTACCTGCATCGCATAATGGTCCCTTACAGTCTTGTCCATCAGGAGAATATAGGTAATTTCCCATTAATATAAGACGTAATTTCAACATTTCTGCTTTTCCATCTGAATAAGACCATTGAGCACTTGCTGTTAAATACCTAAAATCAAATTTTATTCCAATTATTTGATTTATACCCTCGATATAATCTAAACTAATATAAAATTCTTCATTTGAATGTGGATATGTATTATTAGGAAAACCTGCCATTCTTGCATTTTTATATACAAAATTCCATCTATTTCCTAATTCGTAATTTACTTGTACATTATTTTTTTTCAATTCCAATATTGGTTTTCCTGTCATTCCTGCAAATTGCTCTCCATTAATATATCTCTCAATATATTGTATTTTAAAAGGTCCAACTAAATATTTTTTTGTTTGTGCATTATATTCAACAGTAATATTTTTAGGATTTGTTCTATCATATATTTTTGATTTATAATCTCCTCCGATTTCTCTATGCATATTTTCAAAATCTTGTGCTGCTTGTATTAATCCTAATGACTTAACACTAACTGATGATTGGTTCGATAATGCATTTCTTATTTCAGAAATAACATTGTTTATTATTTTATTGTATAGCTGTTGTTTTAATTTCTTTTTTTGTTTTTCTGTCTTATCATAATTTTTGTCATCAAAATTTTCATAATCAGACATAATTTTATATGCACTTGTTCTTTTATTATCACTCAAATAATTAAGCCATTTAATTAAATTTTTAATTTCAGATTTAGATAAATCTTGATTATTCTTTAATTTATTTTCATATCTCGTTAAATTACTAGATATATTAGATGTATCAACAGAATTTTGTCCTGAAGAACCTGAGTTTGAACCTGAACCTGATAAAAAATTCCAAAAGGCAGTATTGACATACGAATCTGGTGGTTCTACTGTATTATCATCACAATCAGCTAAAATATAAGCCATTGCATTATTCATTTCTGTTTTTGTATATTTATGAATATATTTTATTTTTCCCGAAAGATATAATGTATCTACACCTTCTCCACGGTTATCAGGCACACCTTCTTCTGCATATTCTCCCCATTGATTCCACAAAAATGTATATATACACATTTTATACCTTACATTCTTTAAAACACTATCCCATGATTTTATAGTATTATAATCATATAAATCAGGATATGAAGTATTATTAAAGTAGTGACAAATTATTGGTCCATATTGTCTATATCCATTTACAATATCCCATTCATCAAAATTAACAGAAGGTAAAAACAAAGAAGTCATCATATTACCCCAAAAAACTCCACCCTCTAATACTTGTCTGCTACTATCAAAAAATGTTTGTCCTTGTTCAGTGCCCAGATATGCTCCTTCTCCTACTAAATCATCAAAATCCTTACTTTCATTATCAAGTGGCGGTCTTCCATTGTTAAATTCTCTTTCAGCAAAAGCCAAAATATTTACCTTGCTCAACCCTATTGAAATTATAAGAGCTATTAATAATATTAAATTTAATTGAATTATTCCTTTTATGATTTTCTTCAATTACATTTCTCCTCTTTTGTTTTTAAAAAATCTCATTATACTTATAAAATTAATATTAATTGCTTATTAATATGTGTCAATGCCTTAAAAATACGATTAAGGAAACCAATTTTATCTATTTTTTTACGGAAATACGAATAATTTCAACATTTTCTCCAAATATTACCTTTTTATTACAATTTTCCCAATGACCATGAAATAAGTCTTTATTAGCACTTTCTTATTGTCACAATTTAATTTCAGTTGCATAATATATTTTTAAATAATGCATATATATGAACTAGGAGGAATTCTGTTATGGGTAATTTAGATGTAAATATGTTAATGAAAATGCTATCTAAAATGGATCAAAAAGATTTAGAAGTAGGATTAGCAAAAGCTCAAGAAATATTAAATCAAAAAAAAGGAAATCAATCATAAAAATTTTTTCAAAACTAAAATAGTATTTTAAGGAGGTATTTTTATGAATGAAGATTTAGCAAAGCAATTTTCTGATATACTCAAAGACAAAAACATCGATATATCTCAATTATTAGAACAATTTAGTGCTAATTCTTCTGATAAAAATACTGAAAATAAAAATAATAATTCTGATCAAATTGACGCAAAAACATTACTACAATTTCAAAAATTATTTCATCTTTTAAATCAAAAAACAGATAATAAAGACGAACAATTATTAAGATCTCTTAAACCATATTTAAGAGACTCTAAAAAAGAAAAAATAGATACATATATAAAAATACTACACATAATGAAGCTTTTTGAAAAGTTTCAACAAATGGGAGGAAATTTAAATGACTTTTTTTAATCCATTTTTTCCACCTTTTTACGGATTTCAAAATATTAATTCCACAGGTAATACACAAAATGCGAATAGTTTACCTGAAATCGCTCAAAAAAATAATTGTGAAAACCGTTCACTACAAACTGATTCTCACAATCTCTTTAAAGATACTGACACAATAATAATTTTAGCTATTTTATTTTTTTTATATAATCAAGAACAAAAAAATTTTCCGTTAATATTATGTTTGTTTCTATTATTATTCGATTAATCAACTAATATATTTTCGCCATCTAAATATATAAATGGTAATTTATAATCATTTTCTGGTATCTCTTTTACTACATTTGCAATTCTAACTTGTGTTGCATCTATAGAATTGGCAGAAATTATTGCTTTTTTGTTTCCATTTGCACCAGCATGAACCATTCCTCTTATCCTTCCAGTAACCACAATATTTTCACCAGCAATTACTTCTGCTCCATAATTCAAGTCTCCAAATATTGCTATACTACCAGAAAATTCTTCTCTTTGTCCAGATCTCAAACTACCTTTTATAAACTTAGTTTCAGATGTTTCAACAGAACTTTCAAATGTCTTCTTTATAGCATGCAATCCTAAAACTTCACTTGCATCACCAAAAGTAACTTTCGCATTTATTTGCTCTTTAATAATTTTTTCTACTATTTCTTGTTCATTTTCTTTTAAAGCTTTACCTATAATATGAAATGGTTTTTTTACTTTTTCATAGTATTGTTTAATTCTAGGTAATTTTATGTTAAATTCCTCTATTACTTCGTCCATTTCTGCTACAGCATTTATTGCAATTCTTATTTCATCTTTTGTGCTAGAAACTCTTAAACAACTTTTCATTTTTATTTTCATTCCTTCCTAAGGCACAAACTTAGTTACATTTTTGAACAGAAAAATTATTAAAATTGCAGAAGTACATGTCGTTTAATGTAACAGTTTTTATATAAATTCAACACCTTCAAAAATCATAATTGTTTTCAACTTTCAGCAGTTATTTATGCTTAATGTTTTATCACATTTTTATTGCAAATTCAAGAATGTATTAACGAAGATATTCTGCTTCTATATTAGCATTTAAATCCTCATTTATTTGAGTAATATTCATACCAAAATATTCTCTTATTATTTCTCTAACAACTTCAGATACATAATAACCATGTGCACCATTTTCTACCATAGCAACAACCGCAATTTCTGGATCATCAAATGGTGCAAATCCAACAAACCAAGCATTTATAATATCATTACCATTTGCATCTTTACCAGCTTCTGTTGAACCAGTTTTTCCTCCAACAGCAATTGGAAAATTAACAAATATAGAACTTGCTGTACCATCTTCAGTAACATCTCTCATTCCTTCTAAAACTGCTTTAAGATTTTTATCACTTATTTGTAAATTTTCCGTATCTCGTGTTAGTTTTCCTAATTTATTTTCAAGATATTCATCAATTTCTGCTGTAGAAACTTGTTTTCCATCTGATGTAACTATATTTTTTATCAAGGTTGGATTTACAACTTTTCCTTTATTTGCAACCATTGCAATATATTTAGCTACTTGAATTGGTGTAAAGTCATTATAACTTTGACCAATTGAAGCAGATAATAAAGTTACTTCTGGTGATTTATCATTCTTTTCTTTTAATGTTTGTGGAGAAGCTAATGTTCCTGCACTCTCATAAGGTAATTCAATACCTGTTTTTCTACCTAATCCAAAATAGTTAGCATAACTAGATAATTTATCTAATCCTAATCTATGTCCTGTTTCATAGAAATAATAATTACAAGAATTTGCTAATGCTCTAGTTACATTTTGTCTTCCATGTCCATAATGATAAGTATCAAAAAACCAACAATGTGGCTGATTGCCTCTTGGATAAATTCCTGTATCATTTATTCTCTCAGTTGTTGTTATTACACCTTCTTGTAGTCCAGCTATAGCTGTTACCATTTTAAATATTGAACCTGGTGCATAAGTTCCTTGTATTGTTCTATTAATTAAAGCATTATTCTTATTATATTCATTAAGCTTTTGTTGCGTTATACCATTTAAAAATTGTTCAGGTTCATAATCCGGTAAACTTGCCATTGCTAAAACTTCTCCAGTTTTTATATTTAATACAACTGCTGAACCACCTTTAGCATCGTGTTTTTTTCCAAATCCTCCAGATCTTATTTTTTTTATGTTATCATTTAGTGCTTTTTCAGTTACATTTTGAAGATTTGAATCTAGTGTTAAAATAATATTAGCACCACCTATTGCATCTTTTGTTATATATTCTCCTGTTGATGTTCCATCAACAGTCATATCTATTTGCTTTGTCCCATTTTCCCCTTTTAAATATTCTTCAAATAATTTTTCAATACCTGTTTTACCTATATAATCATCTTTTTCATATTTGTCTTCATTTCCTTCATATTCTTTTGCATCTATTCTTCCTATATAACCTAAAACATGAGATGCTAAACTTCCATTTGTATAAACTCTATTTGATTTTACCTCTACTGATGTTCCTGGTAATTCTGAATTTCTTTCATTTATTTCTAAAGCACTTGCTCTTGAAACATTTGAAGCAATTTCTAAAGCTTTTGTAGATGAATATCCTCTTTCATCAATAGTATATCGTAATCCTAAAATTTTTCTTGCTTTTTTTAAATCATTTTCAGCTATTTGATATTTATCTTTCATAACATAAAACGCTTCTTCTGGGCTTGCTTCAAGCGCTATTTTATGATTATTTCTCCATGTATTTAATTCTTCTTCAGAGCCGAAATTGTATTGAAATGGTTCTATTGAAATTGGAAAATCATCAATATATTTATCTCCATTTTTTTCTAAAATTTCTGATAATACCAACATCGCATTATTAATTTCTTCTTCTGTTGCTTTTGTTTTAAATAACTGAACATTAAATCCCATTTGTGTTTCTGCTAATATTGTACCTGTCCTATCTAATATTTTTCCTCTTGCCGCTTCAACAATTGCTTCTTTTGAAAGCTTTGTATTTGAGTTTTCTCTATATTCTTTACCATGAACTATCTGCAAATTAAATAGTTGAACAAGCAGAATAATACCAATTATATAAATTAATGTTGTTAGCATATTATATCTGAAATTACTTTTTTCTGTTTCTGTTTTATTCCTCAAATACTCACCTTCTTTCTTTTTAAATACGTATTAAAAATATCTTGTTAATATATTTTTCTGTTTAAATTGTTTTTCTAACATAAATCCTAATTTTAATATTAATCCATAAAAAATTAGTGTTAATATTGCATTATATAATACTTCGATTGATAAAATTTTTAGGAACTCTAATCCTTCAAATGGTATTTCAACAATCAAAACACTTAAAAGATAATCAGCTGTTTCGCATATTATTGTCATTCCTATTGTCATAACCATAATAGTTAGTTTACTTTCTTTAGAAAAGTTTTTATCAAAATAACCAGCTATAATTGCTACTAAGCAAAACATTATTGCAGTTATTCCAATTGTTTTACCTATAAGTAAATCTAGAGTAATACCTCCTAAAACTGCTAAAGTAGTGGAAAATAAATTATTAGTAAACAATCCTAAAAATAAAATAAATATTATAAAAATATTAGGACTTACTCCTGCAATTGTAAACCAGCTAAAAAAATCAGCTTGAATAAAGTATAAAATTATAAATATTATGTACATTAGTACACCTAATAAAAATTTTTTCATCTAAATTTTAAACTCCAAATATTAATTTGATGGTACTTTTTCTTCTTATTTAAGTTGGGAAAAGAAACAAGTATTGCTAGGCAAATTTGGGTTGAAACACCCGAGGCATATGTTTATACGTTGAGGATTTTCAATCACAAATTTAACAACGCAAGACGCAGTTTTTCTTACTATTCAGGTTGGAAAAAGAAACAAGTATTGCTAGGCAAATTTGGGTTGAAACACCGGAGGCGTATGTTTATACGTCGAGGATTTTCAATCACAAATTTAACGACGCAAGACGCAGTTTATTTACTATTTAGGTTGGAAAAAGAAACAAGTATTGCTAGGCAAATTTGTGTTGAAATACCGGAGGCGTATGCTGATACGTCGAGGATTTTCAATCACAAATTTAACAACGCAAGACGCAGTTTATTTTTTCAACCACCGTTTTTATTTAATTACTAAAACAGTATACAACTTCGAAAAATCCACTGCCGTCTCAACCTTCGCATACCTATCAGTAATATTAGTAGTATTAACAACTTGTTTAATTGTTCCTATAGTAATTCCTTTTGGATAAATACCACCTATACCAGAAGTAACAACACTATCACCAACTAGTAATTCTGATGATGTATCAATATAAGATGCATTCAAATATTTATCATTATCTACAGAACCTTTACAAATAATACTCTCTTCAGAAGTATTAATCATTGCAGTAACAGAACTAGCACTATCAACAATAACTTGAACTTTAGCAGTATTATTTGTAACTGATATTACATGTCCTACTAATCCTCTATCTGCAATAACTGTCATATTTTTTTCAATTCCTTGATCTGAGCCAACATTTATAATTATATTACTACTGTAATTACTTACATCTTTATCTATAACATAAGCTGGAACTGTAGAATACTCCTGATATTTTTCAGTTAAATTAGCATATTCTTGCAATCTTGTATTTTCAGCTTTAATAACTTCTAATTCTCTAAGTTGTGTTTCTAATTCATTATTTCTTTGTTTCAATTGTTCATTTTCATTTTTTAAAGAATTTAAATCAGCAAAAAATTGAGTATTTCCGGTAACTTTATTTTTTAACATAGTAAAAGCATTTTGAATTGGCATAAGAATAGAAGTGGCAAAACTTTCCGCATATGAAACATTATCTCTACTAACATTTGTTAAAACTACTAATAAAATCAATATAATTACTATAATTATCGTGCCTATTGCACCTGAACGTTTATTCTTTTTATACATAATTACATACCTTTCTTAGCTTTTAAATCTTTCATCTTCTTTTCATCTTGTATTATCTTTCCAATTCCTAATGCTGTACACTCTGTAGGTCTATTAGCTATATATACTTTTATTCCAAGACGTTGACCTATAAGTTCATCAAAATCTTTAAGACAAGCACCTCCACCAGTTAAAACTATTCCGCTGTTATAAATATTATCAATAAGTTCTGGTGGCGTTCTATCTATTGTGTTTCTTAACATTTCTATTATTGAATCTAACGCATTCCTAATTGCTTCATTTACCTGTAATGCATTTATAGTAATTTCTTTTGGCAATCCTGTTTGTAAATCGCGTCCCTTAATTTTTATATTTTTTCCAACTATAGGCTTTGCATATCCAATTTCAATTTTAATTTTTTCAGCAGCATTCTTTCCTATTTCTAAGTTAAAATTTTTCTTAATATATTCAATAATGCATTCATCTAAATCATCTCCTGCTATTCTTAAAGAATCACATGCTACTATCTTTCCTAAGGAAATAATTGCAGTTTCAGTAGTACCAGCTCCTAAATCTACTATCATTTTCCCTTCTGATGAAAAAATGTCTATATTAGCTCCTAATGCTGCTGCAATTGGTTCGTCTATTACATATACTTCTTTTATTCCCATATCTTTTATTACTTTCAATACAGCAATCTTTTCAAGTTCAGTCATACCTATATGCAAATTAATTACAATCTTAGGATTACCAATATTTTCATTTTCATCTATTCTTTTTATTATATTTTTAACAATCATTTCCGTTGCTTTTAGATCTGCTATTCCAGCATGTTGTAATGGTCGTAATGCCTCTATTTTTTGAGGCGTTTTACCAATCGTCTCTTTAGCATCATTTCCAACAGCAACAATCTTATTTGTTTTCTTTTCAACGGCAATAATTGATGGTTCATTTATACATATACCTTTATCTTCTACAACTACTAATATTGAAGCTGTACCTAAATCTATACCTATATTTTTGCTATTAAAATTTAAGAATCCCATTGTTCTCCTCAAATACTCTTCTTTAATTAATTTTTAATGCACTAAAAAAAGTGCCATCACCTATAACTACATGATCTATTAATTTTAGTCCTAACATTTTTGCACAAAGTTCAATTCTTTTGGTAACATCAAAATCCTCTACACTTGGAGTTGCATCCCCACTAGGATGATTATGTACCAATATTATTTTTTCAGCATTTAGCTTAATGGCACCTGCTAAAACATCTTTAGGTTCCAGCATCGCGTAATTAGTTCCTCCTAAAGAAACATTTTCTATTTTTATAATCTTATTTTTAGAATTTAAAATAACAACCTTTACTAGTTCTCTTTTTTCATATCTTAGTTCTTCCATAAAAAAATTAGCAACATCTTTTGTACAATTAAGAACTACTGCATTTTCTAATGGTACTGTAAGCCTTTTTGCAATCTCAAATGTAGCCTTCAATCTAATAGCTTTAACTCTGCCAATTCCTTTAATTTGTCTTAAATCTTCTAAAGACACATTTTGTAAAAATCTAAGTCCTGTGCTTTTATATTCATTTCCTAAATGTAATACTTTTTGTGCCAAACTAATAGATGTTTCTTCTTTTGTACCGCTTTCTATTATAATCGCCAATAATTCTGAAATTGATAACTTTTCAGCTCCATATAATTCTAATTTTTCATACGGTCTTTCGTATTTTGGCAATTCACATAATTTTAATGTCAAATAAAGTCCTTTCTATAGCCCAATTAAAATTTTCTATAAATTACTGCTGCAATAATCATTCCAACAATGCTTGCAACATTAATTTTCATTCTTAATTCAAAACTTAGTTTTAATATACTTAAATCTAAGCCTATTGGTCCATTTGTTCCAAACTCTTCACCATAAGCTAACCAACTAAGCCAACTTACTTGTGAAGCAAAGCTTGCAAGTAGACCTCCTATAACTATTCCTGATAACAAGAATATTAAAAGTATCCATATATTTTTTTCTTTAACCATTTCTCCATCCCCTTTGTCTTTTGTTACGAAATATTGCTTTTTAACATAGTAGTATTATATCCTCTAGAACCTTTTTTTTCAAGTTTTTTTCCTTGTTTTCCATATTTTTATCATTTATTTTTTCCCCCTATCATGTTAGAATAAAATTAAGATTTATTAAAAAAGGAGATTGCTTAATATGCTTGATTATAAATACATAAATTTGCCTATTAATGTTTTAGAAAATAACAATATTACCAAAGAGTCATTTATGCAAGATTCTGAAGAAGCAAAAAAATTTTTAGAAAAGATTTTTTCTAAACTTCCTCCTTATTTAGAATTAAAAAACACTTTTTTAGTTCATAACACTTTTATTTTAGAGCTTACAAATAAAACTAATTTTAAATTTGATAATGATACAAACTTTGCACTTTTTACAGATTTTATATCTAACACAAAATTTTATAATCAATTGGACATACATCAAGAAAAAAAGGAAATATCAATAGCAAAAGATATTTCCCCAATTTTTTATAATTTACTTTATGAATTTTTAATATAAATAATTTTGTGGATTATAGCATATTCCATTTTTTCTTACTTCTAAATGTAAATGTGGACCTGTTGAATTTCCTGTTGACCCAACTTCAGCAATTTTTTGTCCTTGAGATACCGTATCTCCTGCAGTTACATTCAACTTAGAACAATGGCAATAATACGTCTGAATTCCATTTGCATGAGTTACAACTACCATGTTTCCATAAGAACCTTTCCTACCAGCAAAAGTAATTTTTCCAGCAGCCGCAGCTCTTATTGTTGTTCCTGTACTATTTGCAATATCTAATCCTGTATGCATTCCTCTACTTCTTCTTCCAAATCTTGAAGTTATTGTTCCAGAAACTGGTCTAGATAACGAAACCCCTAATGAGGCCTTTGCAAATGAAACCTTTTGAGATGTATTAACTGAACCCGTTGGTGTATAATATTTTGTAGAACTTGAACTTTTTTTACTAGTAGTTTTAGTTGTTTTTTGAGATTTTTTGGGTTCCGGTTTTTCATATAATTTACTAACAACTTGATCTACTTTCGAATTTTCTATTTTTTCAGATGAATATTTAACTACATATGTAATAGAATTTGCATTTTTGCTCTTTTTAGCTTTTAAATCAGCAATAACTTTTTCAGCTTCCTCAAAAGTTTCAACATACATTTTTTCTTCGCCAGACTCCATTATTGCATAATTCTTATAATATGGTGTTCCAGTAGCAATAACTGTGTCAAATACTTCATCTTCATTAGCCTCTATATCTTTTTTTGAATAAATTACTTCATATTCAGGCAATTCATCTATTTCAACAAAAGCAATATTTTCACCATCGCCAGCTTTTACATAATCACCAATTTTTTCTTCTAATTGTTTTTTAGCGTCAGTATATCCTATAATTTGTCCATTCAACCTTACGGCATACATTGGTCTGAACAAGAAATACATTATGCCAAAAATCAAAAGAAAAGCTATTATTATTAATACTACTAACTTACATGATTTTCTAATATGGGTTAAAAAAGTTTTCATTTCTTTCCCTTTCTTCATGCCATATTATAACCTATAGTTTTTTTTTTCTCAATCCTGTTTTAGGTTTTTATTAAGAATTATATTATTCTTTTCTTTCATTTTCTCTTTTTTTTTCATTTTTTCTTACTATTGTGTTGTTTATTCTAGGGAATACAGTAATACCAGTTTTTATGAATAAAAATTTTTTAGAATAATTTCATAAATTTAGGAAATATTATAAATATATTTTTGAATCGAAAGGAAGGATTTTTATGTCAAATTTATCTCAAATTGAATTACAAAATTTAAGACATTTAATTGGAGCACAAGATACCAATTATCAAAAGCTTACAAATTATGCTAACACATGCGCTGACCCACAAATTAAGCAAATTTTCACAAAATCTGCACAAGATGCTTTAAATACAAAGCAAAAATTAATGTCTTTTTTGACAGAGTAAGGAGGATATTATGGAAGAAAAGTATATGGTTAATGATATTTTAGAAGGTACAAAAGGAAGTTTAAAAACATATGAAGGCGTAATTGTTGAAACAGAAAATACTAACTTAAGACAAACAATACAAGAAATAAGAAATTCATGTGAAACTTTTCAATATGATTTATTTAGAATAGCAAATTTAAAAGGTTACTACACTCCAGCTAGTCAAGCCACACAAAATGAAATTGCCCAAGTAAAAAATGAATTACAACAATAATTTTTATTCTAATCTTTATATAACATGTTATAATCATAAATTTAGTTAATATTTATTTTTGGGGTCATAGAATTGGTGGTAAACAATTATTTTTTAATTCAATGTTTGCCTTTTACTATCAAATCTCAAATAAAATAGGAATTTTTCTTTTTCAAAAAAAGTGTCGATAATTGTTAATTATCAACACTTTTTTATTAATTTTACATAATATATATTAGGTGATAGTAGTACTATCATTTTCACAACATATCTATACAAGTAAAAAAATAATATCCAAGAACATTATTGGAATTCTAAATATCAAATAAAAATTTGGCTACGCATAAAAATCTTTAATAAAATTTTACTTGTAAAAAAATTATCTTTTTCGAACAAAACTTGTGCTTCAGGAAGGAACGAAATTAAAAAATGGAAACTCTTAAATTAGGTTCTTATGGAACTTTAGTTGAATATTTACAAAGTACACTAAAAACTCTTGGATTTTTTAATGGGAAAATTGACGGAATCTTTGAGAATCAAACTAAATCTGGTGTAATAACTTTTCAAAGAGAATTTGGTATACCACAAGATGGTATTGTTGGAAGACAAACGTGGCAAAAACTTTCAACCTTTTTCTACATTGTTCCCACAAATATTTCATATGGTTCAAATATCTTGTCATTAAATTTGCAAGGATTTTCATCCAAATTTCCTTTTTTAAAACAAGGTAATATTGGTTATTCATCTTTAGGAAAAGAAATAAAATATTTGCAATTTGGTAAAGGAGAAAAGCAGGTCTTTTATAGTTCCGCCATTCACGCTAATGAATGGATTACATGTGTCTTATTAATGAAATTCATTGAAAATTTATCTACTGCATATTTAAATAATCAATTAATATGGGGATATTCTGCAAGGCAATTATTTAATGATATATCTTTATATGTAGTTCCAATGATTAATCCAGATGGTGTAGATTTAGTTGTTGGAAATACTAAAAAGTATTTACCTGACATTTATCAATATACAAAAAATTTATCTGCAAATTATCCATCAATCCCATTTCCTAATGGATGGAAAGCAAATATTAATGGTGTGGATTTAAAAATATACCAACCGGTATGCAAAGGCTTGTAACTCTTTAATTACACGACTTTGCGTTTTTGATTGTTTTCATTTATTATTTCTTCAATTTTGATAAATTCATCTAAGTTTTCATTAATAGAATTTAATTTTGAAAAATTAAAATATATGTATACATTTTTATCTTTATCAATCTCTATTTTATTGATTAAACGATATAAATATATTTTATCAATTTGCTCTAATTTCAAAAAATTTTCTATTAGTTCATGTAATTCTTTTTCTTCCTTTGTCTTATTTTTGTAACTTGTTTTTTCTTCTGTTTGGGTTAATTTTTGTTGTAATTCTTCCTTTTGTTTAATTAAATTTGTTCTCTCAAAAATAAATTTTTGTGAATATCTTATATAGTCTTCTTCTAAAAGAACACCTTTTAATTTGTCCATATACATCTTGTCTAAATTGCTGTTTATTTCATAAATTGCTTTATCTAATTGCTCAATTTTTTTCTTAAAACCTTCTCTTATATCAAGAGGTTTGTTTTGATATTTTTCATAAACTGAATAAAAAACTTCTTTATCAGCATAGATTTGGGCAATCTTTTTTACTATATAAAGAATATGTTTTTCAAACTTTTCATAATTGATACTTAATGGATAACAACCTCTTGATTTACGACCTACACAAGTTATATATGGATGTGATGTGCTATTTCTCCTTGAATTCTTTTTAAGCACTATTTGCAATTTTCTTTTGCAATGATAACAATAAAGCAGACCTCTTAATAAATAGTCATATTTAAGTTTTGTATTTGTTCCTCTCTTTTCTAAAAGACGGCTTACTTTTTCGAATACATCTTTATCAATAATAGATTCGTGTGTATTATTTACTCGTATTTGATTTTCTTTTTCTACAGTTTTAATTTTCTTTACCTTATACGACACAACTGTCTTTTTATTTTGTACTGTATTTCCAATATATACTTCATTCTTTAACATATTGCATAGAGTTACTTCGTTCCAGTTATAGTTTGTTTTGTTTTCATCTTGTACCACTCCAGTTTTTCTGTAACCAGCTGGAGATAAGTAGTGATGGCTATTTAAGTAATTTACAATCTCTACACTACCATGTTCATTTGCATACATATCAAAAATTTTTCTTACTATATCTGCTACATTTTCATCAATTATTAGCTTATTTTTAATACTAGGATGTCTTTTATAGCCGATATGCTGGAATACTACACAAATATTCACCCTGTTTTTGTTTTTCCTTATACACACTTCTAATTTTCTTTGAAATGTCTTTTGCATACATATC
>CANPZM010000004.1 GCA_947589065.1 uncultured Clostridia bacterium | reverse complement strand
ACCGAACACAGAAGTCAAGCCTTTAAGTGCCGAAAATACTTGCGAGTTACCTTGCTGGGAAGATAGGTTGTTGCCAGTTTTTTTATTTTTTTAAAGAAAAATCAGAGAATAAATGTAAAAATTTATTTTGTGATTTTTTTTTATATAAATAAGAAGATAAAACTTTCCTATTAAATATTAAAAAAAATACAAAAATATTGATAATTTTTATTATTTAATATATTATTAAATAAAATTAATATTATTTTTTATTTAATAATAATTATGTTCAAGAGGAGATAAAAAATGCCTATAGAACTCGATTTTATAAAACAACTAACAACTACAAAGGCTGTTAAAGAAGAAGCTCTTAAAGTAAATAAATTAAATATAAAGGAAACATATAATTCCCTAATTAATTCAGCTTTTTTATTTGGAAAAAACCGACCAGAATATGAAAAATTAGAGGATAAAATAAAATTAACTTTTTCATACCTTTGCTTATTAAAAATTATGGAAGGCTTTAGTGACGATTATGAAGTAGAAAAACAAGATATAAGAGACAAAGCAAGACAAATATTTGAAAGTGCACAATCATATAAAGAAATATTGAGAGAAAAAAATAAAAGTAAATGTAAATATATAAATCCATATCAAAATTTATTATTAGGAAATTCAGCATCAAAAACAGATATTATTAGAGGATATGTTAGACAATTATCAGTTATAGACAAATTATTAATTGTAGAAATTCCAAAAAAAGATATTGACCCAAAACAAATTATAGAAGCATATTCAACATATTTACTTCAACAGCAATCATTTAAAATATTGCAAGATCCAATAGAAAAAAGAAGAATAGATGAAGAAATTTTAATTAATTTTGAACCAAATCAAGAAAAGCTATATGAACAAGAAGGTATAAATGATTTATCATATATTCCTGAAAAAGATGGAAATGTATATAAAATGGTAAATAGATTTAAAGATGTAATATGGTTTCAAAAAATAGGTACATTAGGATATGGATATTCTTTTAAGGATACTTTTACATTACAAAATTATAGAATAAGAAAAGAATATACAAGCTTAGTAGAGCCAGGACAAGAAGTTCCTGAAAAAGAATTTAATATATTTACATGCTTAAATATATCACAACTTACGAGTGATCCAGAATTTACAGCTTTGCATGCAGATATTCTATTTTCAGATTTGAATTTAGAAGAGGCTGAAAAGCATAATGCAGGATATATTGGTGAAATTATAAAAAATACTAATGGAAAATTTGATGTATACCATTATCAAGATAAATTATGTGCTTGCAAAGAATACAAAAGATATTCAATATAAGTAAAGGAGAAAAAATGTTATTAACGATTGATTACATAGAAGCTCTACTTAAAAATGGAACACCAACAAATGACAAAAATTCAATAAATGAAAAACAACTGGATGAACAATTGGAGAGAATACAATATGGCATTGATCATAATTTTACAGGAAATACTATCCAAGAAAAATTAGAAAATACAGTTGCATTAAAAATTGCATATTTAGTTATTAAATCAATAATGCAAGCAAATGAAAATGAAGGACTAGATAGAAGAGAAATAGAGAGAACAGCAAAAGAAACTGAATTTTTATCTCAGAAAAAATCTGCATTAAGAAAAAGTGATAACAATTATAATGAATACTATGAATTAAAATGCGAGAAATATGCTTCAGCTGACAAATTACAACAAAATTATTTAAGAGAATTAGAATGGTTTAATAAAGATTTAGAAAAAGAAATTTTGAAAGAAAACATAAATATAGATGATGCAATTAATATTCAAACACTATATTTATCAATAATTGATGCATATAAAAACTTAAATAATCCTAACTTTAAGTTAAAGCTAGATGAGAGATTAATGATGCCTAAAAATCTAAATAAAAGAGATTTATATGTGCCAAGAAATTTTGCAGAAATTACATATATACCAACACTAAAAATAAAAAAACAGCCAGATGGAACAGAAACAGTAAATGCGTATGTTCTTGAAAACTTCCAAGGTGATACAATAACAATTATAAAAACTGCTGAAGCTGGGTATGGCAGATTTAGAAAAGAAAATGGAGAAACAACCGTCAAAGTACCAAAAGCTTTAGAAGAATATAAAATATTAAAAAAATATAAGAATCCACAATTAGCAGAAGAAAGAAAAAGAATGATAAAATCAGGAGAAATTGAATCTGAATGGAGCGATGAAGATAATTCAGAAATTTTTACTGTTTACACAAATTTAAATAGACAACTTTTAACACAAGGTTATGCAGACGTTGAATATATAAAATACCATGCAAATGTATTATTTTCAACATATAATATGGAACAGGCAATGAAGAACAATGGAGGATATTTAGGAAATGTGAGTATAGACAGAAATTCACAACAAAGAGAATATACATTAGCATATGATAGAGATGAAAATTGTATTGCAATAGAACTAAATAAAGCTAAAAAAGAAAAAAATTTAGGAAATGAATATACTGTAATAAAAATAGATAATCAAAGTCAAACAAAACAGGATAAAGGAGAAAGGTAAATGTCAAAAGTTTGTTGGAAACCAGGAACATTCATATATCCAATTCCAGCAGTAATGGTATCATGTGGTGACATGAAACAATCGAATATAATAACAGTTGCGTGGACAGGAATATTAAACACTAATCCTGCAAAAGTTTATATTGCCATAAAACCTACAAGATATTCATATAACATAATTAAATCCAAAAGAGAATTTGTAATTAATTTAACTAATAAAGCATTAGCTTTTGCAACAGATTGGTGCGGAGTAAAAACAGGTGCAAAAGTAGATAAATTTAAAGAAATGCATTTAACAAAAGAAAAATGTGAATTTGTAAAAGCTCCAGCAATCAAAGAATCACCAGTATCAATAGAATGTAAAGTAGAAAAAATTCTTGAGATGGGCTCTCACCATGTTTTTATAGCAAATGTAATGAGCATTAATGCCGATGAAAAATATATTGATAAAAAAGGTGCATTTGATATAAGTAAATGCGAATTAATTGCATATGCAAATGGCGGATATTATATGCTCGGAAAGAAAATTGGAAAATTCGGATATTCAGTGAAAAAAAAGAAGTAAAAAATTGGCTAAAATATTGACAATATACATGTTTTGTGATAAAGTATTTAAGCATGATTTATTTCATGCTCACATCGTTAATTAATAAAAAACTTCACAAAATAAAAACGGAGGTGTAGTATATGGCAGCAAAAGGTCCTAGAGAATCAATAACATTGGAATGTACAGAATGTAAAAGAAGAAACTATATGACAGAAAAAAATAAGAGAAACAATACTGATAGACTAGAAATTGTTAAATATTGTAAATTCTGTAAAAAGCGTACAACACACAAAGAAACCAAATAATTATCCTTTAAGGAGGAAAAACAATGGCTAAAGAAACAAAAAATAAAACAAAAGTAGAAAAAAAAGAAAAGAAAGAAAAAAAAGCTTTTTTTAAAGATTTTAAAGCAGAACTAAAAAGAGTAACATGGCCTACACCTAAACAACTTGTTAACAAAACAGCAATTGTTATTGTCATGGTTCTTATAATATCTTTAATTGTATTTGGCTTAGACTTTGTTTTCGATAAAGGGTATGAATTTGTTACTAAAAAAGCAGTAGATGCATTAAATAAACAGACTGTAACTGAGCAAACTACAGATGAAAATTCAACAAGTGAAGATGTTAATGCAGAAGATGCTAATGAAACAAATGAAAATAGTACTGAAGCAGAGAATAAAGAAGACAAAAAAGAAGAAAATAAAGAAGACGAATCAAAAGAAAATAAGACTAGCGAAGATACTAAAAAAGATGAAAAAAAGGATGATACTAAAAAAGACAAGAGTACTGCTGAATAATATCTAATATAAAGGAGGCTATAAAATGGCACAGGAAGATGCAAGCAAAGAGCCAAAATGGTATGTTGTTCATACATACTCTGGATATGAAAATAAAGTAAAAACAGATCTTGAAAAGACAATAAAAAATAGAGAACTTGAAGATTATTTCTTTAATATAGTTGTTCCAATGGAAGAACAAGTTGAAATTAAAGATGGCAAAAGAAAAACTAACTTGAAAAAAGTTTTTCCAGGATATGTTTTAGTAAAAATGATTGTAACAGAAGAATCTTGGTATATAGTTAGAAATACAAGAGGTGTTACTGGGTTTGTTGGTTCAGGAACTGATCCTATTCCACTTACAGATGATGAAATTAGAAACATGGGATTTGATAATGTACCAATAAATATTGATTATGAAGTTAATGACAATGTAAGAGTAATGAATGGACCATTGGAAAACTTTATTGGTGTAGTACAAGAAATTAATAAAGAAAAACATAAAGTTAAAGTTTTAGTTTCAATGTTCGGAAGAGAAACTCCAGTTGAATTGGAATTTTCACAAGTTCAAAAAATAGATTAAAAGTTCATTTTAAAGGAGGTGCTTAATAATGGCAGAGAAAGAAGTAGTTAATGTTATTAAATTACAAATTGAAGCAGGTAAAGCAACACCAGCTCCACCAGTTGGACCAGCATTAGGTTCTAGTGGTGTTAATATTATGCAATTTGTTAAGGAATTTAATGATAGAACAGCAAATCAACCTGGAATGATAATACCAGTTGTAATTTCTGTTTATAAAGATAAATCTTTTGATTTTATCACAAAGGTTCCACCAGTTGCAGTTTTAATTAAGAAAGCTTTAAACATACAAAAAGGTTCTGGTAAACCAAATACTGAAAAAGTAGCAAAAATTACTAAGGAACAAGTTAAAGCTATCGCAGAACAAAAAATGGAAGACTTAAATGCAGCTTCAGTAGAAGCAGCAATGAAAATGGTTGAAGGTACAGCAAGATCAATGGGAATAGTTGTAATAGACTAGTAAATATTATTGGGAGAATCCAAACAGGATTCGTTAGTACCAAAGGAGGAAAAACTAGAGAATAAATAAGGTTTTAGACTCCTAGGAAGGAATAAAATAAAAAATGAAAAAAGGAAAAAGATATCAAGAAAGTGCTAAATTAGTTGATAGCACAAAAAATTATGAAGCAAAAGAAGCTTTAGAAATTATTGAAAAAATGCCAAAAACAAAATTTGATCAAACAGTAGAATTACATGTTAAATTAGGTGTTGATTCAAAACATGCAGATCAACAAGTTAGAGGAACTGTAGTATTACCTCATGGAACTGGTAAAACACAAAAAGTATTAGTATTTGCTAAAGGAGATAAAGCAAAAGAAGCTGAAGAAGCAGGGGCTGACTTTGTTGGAGCAGAAGAATTAATACCAAAAATAGAAAAAGAAAATTGGTTTGATTATGATGTTATAGTTGCTACACCTGATATGATGGGTGTTATAGGAAGATTAGGAAAAGTATTAGGACCTAAAGGCTTAATGCCAAATCCAAAATCAGGAACTGTAACAATGGATGTGAAAAAAGCAGTAGCTGAAATAAAATCTGGTAAAGTAGAATATAGATTAGATAAAACAAATATTATTCACTTAGGATTTGGAAAAGTTTCTTTCGGTACAGAAAAATTATTGGAAAATTATACAACAATAATTGAAGCAATCGAAAAAGCTAGACCAGCAGCTGCAAAAGGTCAATATATAAAGAGCATTTCTATTTCTACAACAATGGGACCTGGATTATTTATAGGATAATAAACATTAACCAAAGACAGTAGGCA
Organism: uncultured Clostridia bacterium; assembly: GCA_947589065.1. Taxonomy (GTDB): domain Bacteria; phylum Bacillota; class Clostridia; order TANB77; family CAG-508; genus UMGS1994. The sequence goes on along the minus strand of CANPZM010000004.1, from coordinate 49,691 downwards.
AAATATGTAAGTCCTACCGAGGTGAAATTTGTGAAGTAAGATATATAACTTCAATTTGCCTCGTTTTATGCAAATTGAAGTTTTTTTATATAATGTGAAAGTTCCACTTTCCTATTATATAAAAAACTTATGAGTATAAGGAAATATACAAAATTCAGAGAATGGTGTAATGTTTAATTATATTAAAAAAGTAAATTAATTTATAGGAGGTGTAATTTTGGCTAGCGAAGTTATTTTAAAACAAAAAGAAGAAGAAGTAAAAGAATTAGCTGAGAAAATGAAAAATGCATCTTTAATTCTTTTTACAGATTACAGAGGAATTAACGTAACAGATGTTACAAAATTAAGAAAAGAATTAAGAAATGCTAATGGTACATACAAAGTTATAAAAAATAATATAACCAAAAGAGCATTAGCAGAATGCAAAATTGAAGGACTAGATGAAGAAGTATTAACTGGACCAACAGCTGTTATAATAGCAGAAGGTGCATATTTAGATTCATTAAAAGCAATTTATAATTATTCAAAAGACAACGATTTCTACAAAATTAAAGCCGGAATTTTAGATGGCAAAGTAGCATCAACAGAAGAACTTGTTACACTTGCAAAACTTCCATCAAGAGAAGTTCTTATTGCAAAACTTGCTGGATGCTTACTTGGAAATATTGCAAAACTTGCTGTTGCACTTGATCAAGTAGCAAAGCAAAAAGAAGTTGCAGAATAATAAAAAGAGTTGTGAACTTAAATCACAAAAATGAAAAAAATTTTAGGAGGATTTAAATAATGGAAAAAATAGAAAAATTATTAGAAGAAATTGATAGCTTAACAGTTATCGAATTATCAGAATTAGTAAAAGGAATTGAAGAAAAATATGGAGTATCTGCAGCAGCAGTTGCAGCACCAGCAGTTGGTGGAGCAGCAGGAGCTGAAGCAGCAGAAGAAAAATCTAATTTCGATGTAGTATTAAAAGAAACTGGAGCAAATAAAATTGCAGTAATTAAAGTTGTTAGAGATATTACAGGATTAGGATTAAAAGAAGCTAAAGATTTAGTTGAAGGAGCACCAAAAACAGTTAAAGAAGGAGCTAGCAAAGAAGAAGCTGAAGAAATGAAAGCTAAATTTGTTGAAGCTGGAGCTGTTGTTGAATTACAATAATTTAATTTATTTTTTGAAAGCACATGAAATGTTTCATGTGCTTTATTCTATAATAGGAAAGTTCTACTTTCCTATTATAGAATAAATTCATATTCCACAGAAAAATTGTTATACAATTTTTCGCGACAACAAATACTAAAAAAAAAAAATAAGAAATTATAGACAGAAAATCATAATACTTAAAAAAGAGGAAATGCAATTATCCTTAAGTATTAAATCATACTAAATTAACAAGAATTTAAGGGTTAAAAAATGCAACAAGGAACATGATTTAAAGATATAAAATATATAAATAATAAAAAAAATCTACGGAAATAAGAAAAAGTAGTTGATAATTTTTTTCGTTTAATATAATATAATATATATTAAAAATTGTTATTAATATTTATAATACCAATTGTATTATAACAAAATTTTATAAAATTAATGGGAGGGAAACATGGACGAAGAAAACCAAAACACTACAACATTTGATGCAAAACCACCAAAAAAAGGCGGAGTTGCGAAAAAAGTAATTATTGCTGTACTAGTTGTTGTTTTACTTGCTGCCGTAGTTGTTGGAATATTAATAGCAACAGGAGTAATTAAATTTAACATTAATAAAAAGTCTAAAATGCAAGCCGGAATTGATCAACTAGTTGAATCATTTACTGATCCTGCAGATAAAATTATGGAAACTGCAGAAAAAAATGGTTCTAAAATTAAAGTAGCAGAACATATGACTGCAGGTCAAGCAATGGATGTTTCAACAGAAATTTCTGCTAATATTGAGGAATTGTCAATTCCAAATATGTCTGCTTCACAATCAGATATGATTGGAAAAGTTAAAAATTTAGTTAATGACTTATCAATCGCTCTAAACTTCAAATATGATGGAAACAAACAATTTTATGCTAATGCAAAAGGAAATGTTGGAAATGTTAGCATAAGTGGTGATGCAGTATATGATGGAACTAAATTAGGACTACGCTCAGAAGAATTAAGTTCTAAATGGTTAACAGTTACAAATGATCAATTTAAACAATTATTATCAAAAAATGGAGTTGATGTTGACCAAGTTGCAGAAAAATTACCTGAAATTCTAAAAAAAGTAAATGATGTTGCAAAATCTATGGAAATAGATGAAAAGACCCAAGATGAAATACAAGAAAGATATAAAAAAGTATTTAAAGATTTTATAAAAGATAAATCTAAAAAAATAAAAACAAAAAGTGCTAAAGTTGAAGTTGATGGAAAAAAGAAAAGCTGCACTAAACTTACTTTAGAATTTGATAAAGATGATGCAAAAGATTTATTAAAAGAATATGTTGATACTTTTGCTGATGATGAGCAAGTAAAAGGCATACTTAATAACTACTTAAATGGACTACAAGATATAGTAAAAACTGCAGGAGGAAACTCTACACAAGATGTTACAAGTCAATTTAATGATTTACTTTCAAATACAGATGCAATAAAATCAGAAATTGATAAAATTGATTTTGAAGGAAAAATTGTTCTTGAAGTTTATGGAACTCTAACAAAAACTTACAGAACTGATATAATTTTCAAAGTTGATGAAGATAATGATGATAATAATGTTGCAATTGAGACAACATTTAATAAAAATGAAACAGTTTTAAAACTTGTTGCTGCTGATAAAGAATTTGCAACAATAGCGTTAGCTTCTGACAAAAATAGCTTAGATTTAAAAATAGAAACATCAGATGATGTTAAATCATTAATAGGTGAAAAAATAAAAGGTGATATTAAATTTGTAACAGAACAAGCTAAAACTCAAATGACTATATCAATGGAAACAGAGAAAAGTGGAAAAGTTACAATGAACCTTACAGAAAATATTAATAAAAACGAAGATACAGAATATGAGGGAACAACAGTATTTGATATAAATGCAGACATTCCTGATAAATTTACAGCTAAATTGTCAATTAATATAAAATCAAATGTAAAAACAGCGGGAGTAGAAATCCCTTCAATTCCACAAGCAGATTCTCTTGATGCAACAAATGAGTCAGATTTACAAAATTATATGACAGATGCACAATCAAAATTAACAGGATTACAACAAAAATTACAACAAGTTGAATCAGTTAAAGCTTTAATGAATTCAACTACACCAACAATGAATAATACAACACCAGATGTAAATACTTCAATACCAATGCCAGATGTAAATAATACAACAACTGAAAACACTACATTACCAATGCCAGATGTAAATAACACAACATATGAAAATACTACAATGCCAGATTATACTAATACAACAACAGATGGAAATGCTACATCACTAGATACAAATGTTGTATTCTAAATGAATAAATTTAAATAAGACCTCAAATAAAGAGGTCTTATTTTTTGGCATATACATAAAAAATAAAATATTGTAAATATATATAAATTTAGAGTGAATAAATTCTTGACCTCGTTACAAAATAAACATATAATTAATTTCAGAATAGGAGGATAATATGGTAGACGAAAGAATTAAAAAATTAGCACATGGACTTGTAAATTACAGTACACGTGTGCAAGAAAATGAAAATGTTTTGATTGATTTAGTTGGAGAAGATAGTTATTTATTGGGAAGAGAATTAGTTAAAGCAGTATATGAAGCAAAAGGAAATCCATTTGTTAACATTCAAGATGAGAATATAACCCATGATATAATTAAAGGCGCAGGAAAAGAAATGCTAAATTTAATGAGAGAACACGAATTAGAGCAAATGAAAAAAATGGATGCATATATTGCAGTTAGAGCTTCAAAAAATATTTCTAGTTTAGTTGATATTCCATCAAATCAAATGAAAACATATGAAACAGAATACAGAGAAGATGTATTGAATGAAAGAGTAAATAATACTAAATGGGTAATATTAAGATATCCAAATGATTCTATGGCACAACTTGCAGGAATGAGCACTGAAGAATTTGAAGATTTTTATTTTAAAGTATGCACATTGGATTATAGCAAAATGGATAAAGCAATGGATAATCTTAAATCACTTATGGAAAGAACAGATAGAGTTCATATTGTTGGACCAGGAACAGATTTATCTTTTTCAATAAAAGGAATGGGAGGAATAAAATGTGCTGGGAATATGAATATACCAGATGGAGAAGTTTATTCAGCACCAATTCGTGATTCTGTTAATGGTAAAGTATCATATAATGCCTTATCAACATATAGAAATTTTACTTTTACAAATGTAGTTTTAGAATTTAAAGATGGAAAGATTATAAATGCAACAGCAAATAATACACAGAAAATTAATGAAATATTAGATACTGATGAAGGTGCAAGATATATAGGAGAATTTGCATTAGGTGTAAATCCATATGTAACTAAACCAATGAACGATATTTTATTTGATGAAAAAATTGCTGGAAGCTTCCACTTTACACCTGGTAGGGCATATGAAGACATGAATAATGGAAATGTTTCTGCAATACATTGGGATTTAGTTTGTATTCAAACACCTGAATGTGGTGGAGGAGAAATCTATTTTGATGATGTATTGATTAGAAAAGACGGTAGGTTTGTATTACCTGAATTAGAATGTTTAAATCCAGAGAATTTAATGTAAATAAGAAACACACTTTTAAAGTGTGTTTCTTTCTATAATATGAAAGTTCTACTTTCATATTATAGAAAAATTAACATTCCACCGAAAAATTGTTATACAATTTTTCGCGGACGAACAAAGACGCGGACTTTAAAATGCTATAAATAGCGAAAATGTTAATAATGTCCGCTTTTGTTCTATACTATAAAAAATTTTAATAATAAAGTTTGACTTTTGTAGTAAAAAAAATTTTTTTATGATATAATTTTTTAAAATTAAAATAATTTAGGATATTAATATACTAAAGATGGAGATGAAAAAATGGATAGTGAATTTGAAAAAATCTATGAGTGGACAAATGAAAAAATTGAAAAGGAAAGAAAAAAGGTAAAAGAATACAAAAAAGATGTTAGACAATCTGAAGGATTATTAATCGGTATAATAATAATATGCCTTATAATTGCATTTTTAACAGATGTTCAGATGGCAAAATATATTTTTATGACTGTTGCTGGTTTTATGTTTCTATTTTGTACATTTTATTTATTTAAATACGAAAGAAAAATAATTGATAAGCAAAATGAACATAGTGAATATTCACTAGCAGAATTAGCTACTCACATTAAAGATGGATTTATATATGAAGAAGATGAAGAAATATCAGGTAGTTTTTATAGAAAATCCGGATTTAATCGTATCTATAAAGAATTGATATCAAAAGGTGTAATAACAGGAACAAAACAGAATCATACAATTTCATTATCAAATATTATTGTAAAAAGTCAAACTAAAGAATTATTTAGAGGAATATTTGTATATGGAACTTTAAATCATTCAATGGATGAAATAGATGTAATGAGAGTAAATTGTAAGAATAATAAAAAAGAGAAATACGAAATTGCAGGTCAAAATCTATATATTTATGCTGAAAATATGAATAAGGCTAGAAGTGTTTTAACTGATGAAGTAATAGAAAAAGCAACACAATTTAAATCTGAAATAAATCTAAACTTTGAAATGATGGTAAACAAAAATTTAATATTTTTTAGATTTTTTGATAATGACATTATTACAAAACCTATTACAAATGAAAAAGAGACAAAGCAATATTTATATAAGTATTATAGAATTATTGAATTTGTTGCAGATTTTATTAATAGTATAGATAAATAGGAGAACATGAATGGGACTTAGTGTCGAAAATGTGAGTAAGTCATTTATTGATAAAAAAGCAGTTGATAATATATCTTTTAAAATTGAAAAGCCTGGAGTATTTGCACTTTTGGGAACTAATGGCGCTGGAAAAACAACTACAATAAGAATGATGCTTGGAATAATAAAAAAAGATAGTGGAATAATACAGTGGAATGGAAAAGATGTAGATAGAAAAAACGTTAATTTTGGATACTTACCAGAGGAAAGAGGTATTTATCCAAAAACAAAAATATTTGACCAATTACTATATTTCGCTAAATTAAAGGGGATGAACAAAAAAGAGGCTGATAAAGAAATTGATTATTGGTTAGAAAGATTAAAACTTAAAGAATATAAATACCAAACAGCTGAAAAATTATCAAAAGGAAATCAGCAAAAAGTTCAATTCATAACTGCAATTATCCATTCACCTGAGTTAATCGTATTAGATGAACCATTTAGTGGATTAGATCCAGTAAACACCCAAATTTTAAAGGAAATAATATTAGAACTTGTTGATAAAGGAAAATATATAGTAATGTCCAGTCACCAAATGAATACTGTAGAAGAATTTTGCGATGATATAGTTATTTTGGATAGAGGAAAAACAATAATAAAAGGAAATTTGGAAGATATCAAAGATACATATCCAATTACAAAATTAGAGATAGTTACAAAGGATGATATAACTTCATTGATAAAATCTGAAAAGATGACTTTAAAGGAAAATAAAAATAGAAAATATATTGTTCAATTTTCTGATAGAACACAGGCTGATGCCCTTCTTAAAAAATTAATAGATAAAAATATTTCAATAGAAAAATTTGAATTATTAAAACCTACTCTTCATGAAATTTTTATTGAAAAGGTAGGTGAAAATTAATGAAGTCATTATTCACTGTAATAGAATTTACAATAAAAGAAGCAGTAAAAAGAAAATCTTTTATAATATCAATGATAATAATATTAGGAATTATTGTTATTGGCTTTAATGTTCCGAATATGATAAGTGCATTATCAGGTGATGATAATGAAAAAACGAGTATATTGATAATAGATGAAGATAATATTTTCGGAGAAGAACTAATTGAAATTAATTCTTCAGATGAAGATTATGACTATACAATGAGTAAGAAAAATTATTCTAATGAAGAACTAGACAAGATGTTTGAAAATAAAGAATATGATTCTTGCGTTAGATTTAAAAAAGAAAATGAGAAAATAGTTATAGATTATATTGCTAAAAGTTTACTTATGGGAGATTCAATACCTGAAAGTTTATTAGAAAATTTTCAAATGCAGTATACAGCTAAAAAAATAGAGGAAGCGGGTATAACTCCAGAACAATTACAAGCAATGTTTACACAATTTGAAGTAAATACAATACAAACTGATGAAAATGCTGGGACAGGAAATATTTTAGTGATGATGCTATTAAGTATTGTGTTATTTTATGCAATTTACTTTTGTGCATATCAAATATCAACTTCAATAACAACGGAAAAAACATCGAAGATAATGGAGGCATTAGTTACTTCTACGTCACCAAAGATGATAGTCTTGGGGAAAACAATTGGAATAGGAATTTTAGGAATTTTTCAAGTTATAATAATTGCAACAGTTGCATTTTTGTCTGCTAAAACATTTTTACCTGATGGGATTTTAGATAGTATAATTAATATGTCAAATATAACACCAACTTTGTGTTTAGTAACTTTAGTATATTTCTTATTAGGATATTTAACATATGCATTTTTATATGCTTTAACTGGTTCTATGGTGAGTAAGCCGGAGGACATAAATTCTGCTAATTCACCGATTGCAGTATTAGCTGTTATTGGATTTTATTTATCATATTTTTCAATGATGAATCCAGCAAGCAATATTAATAAATTTGCGGCAATTTTCCCATTTTCGTCACCATTTTGTATGCCATTTAGAATATTAATGGGTAGTGCAAGTAATAGTGAAATTATAACATCTATTTTAATTTTATTCATAACTATTTTAATAATAGCGAAGGTTTCTATTAAGGTGTATTCATCAGCAATATTAAATTATGGAACAAAAATGAATTTTAAAAATATTTTTAAAATATGTAAATCAAATAAGGATTAAAAATCATTGAGAGTAATCTCAATGATTTTTTTCATAGTTAGTCGCTGCACGTCACATCAAAAATTAATAATCTAAATTATTGAACTGTTGAGTCTTATTTTAAAAAATATAATGTTGGAAATAAAATTAGAATTATACTCATTATAATAGCAGAGATACAACCACTTAATATTTTCCCAAAGAAATATGACTTAATTGATAAATCAGTTTTTGAAATAATACTCCATACTTGCAACAATACAGATAATCCACCTGTGCCAATTAAAAAGGAGGTTAATACTAAATTAAAGAATAAATTTTTAGATGCAATGGTCGAAATTAATTTTATTCCATTTGTAATTTCTAATAATCCTAATATTGTATATTCTATCCAAGAATTATGAAAAATAGATAAAATACCAGAAGATTTAATCATTGAAATAATTAATGAAAAGATAATTACAAATCCGCAAACTATGCTCAATGTGTTAAACGCTTTTTTTATGCAAGAACTAATTATTTCACCAAGAGTAGAAAAATTTAACTCTTCATGTGCGACAGAATTTCTGTAATTAATTTTAGAAAAAATCCCAAAAATAATCCCAGTTAGGATTGTAGAAAAAATATTTATTGTTAAAAAAAGAAATCCAATTGCTGGACTTAAATAAATACTACATCCAATAGTTCCAATAACGAAAAGTGGACCAGCATTATTTGTGAAAATTAAGAGTCTATTTCCTTCATCTTGAGAAATTTTATTTTCTATACGTAAATTAGAAACAATCTTAGCACCAACAGGGTATCCACTAATAAGACCAAGAATAAATGGATATGCACCAATCCCATTAACTTTAAATAAAGGTTTCATAATTCTTTCGAAATTAGCCGATAAAAGAAAAATGATACTAGTATATGATAATAGTTCACTTACAATTAAAAATGGAAATAAACTAGGAATTATTGAGTTTAAACATAAATTAATAGAAGATTGTACAGCTTCTATATTTGATGATGAAAAAAATAATAAACAAAATGCAAATAAAATTATTAAAAAAGTTAAAAAATAATTACTAAAATTCTTCATAATAAAGAATATTGATATAAGTAAAAAAATATGCCAAGTATTTTGGAATCAGATAAGCTTCTATTTAAATAAGTTTAAATAGAAGCTTAATAAAATATCCAAAGTTAGTATGACATATTTTTATTTCGTCTTAAAATAATTTTTTTATATTAAAAACTAAAATCAATTAGCTCCTTATAAGAATTCATAAGACATGCAAGTTCATAATCAGCTGAATCATCTGAAAAGGTAAGACTATAAATATCAATAGCTATGTTTTTCTCATTTTCAGGAAGATATTTAATACAATTTTGCTTTAAATTTCCAATTGTTGTATATGTAAAATCTTTATTTTTTTCTTGAATTTTTTTAACAAGAATATTTAATATTTCTTCTCTTAAAACATTAATACAATATTCATAATCTTTATATTTTAAATGCTCCGAAAACATTTTTTTATCAATGCTCATGATTACCAACTCCTTCAATTGAATTATCTGTAGGAATAACTGGAATGTATGTATCATTTTCTTTTACATGTATTAAACCGGTTTCCAAATCAACATATTTAGTTTGCAAGGGCTGAGGCTTTTTATTTTTTTTGGTAGATGAAGCAGGTCTAAGGTGCATAGGTGGAAATTTAGAATTTAGAAATCCTAAATGGGCAACCAAATTTGGATTTTTATAATCCTTAAGATTTTTTGAGGCTTTCTTCAACATAGATACATGTTTATCTGTCATAGGTGAGACAATATGCACAGGTAAAGGTTTTTGAGTTAATGGATCATTAAAATCTTTAGAACCAGCATAAATAGGAATCATTGAATTTCCATGTAGAGATTTCAAATGTTCTAGTAAAACATCTTTTCTTACATGAACTCTAACCGGAGATGTAAGCCCAGCATCAAATCCAATACCAATTACAGAAGGAATTTGCACAAAAGTACCATCTTTAGAAATAGTATCTAGAATTATACCTGCATTTACAAAATCAGATGCAGAATATTCAATTCCAGAAATTAAAGCTTTTATACTATAATCTTTAATTTGATAAGATGAAATAATTGGATTGTATAAACGAATAAACCAATCTGCATCTTCTTCAATATTATTTTCTGAATTAGGTAATAGTTTTGAAAAATGTTCAAAATATTTATCACCAAATTGAGATTTTATAGATGAAATGAAATCATCATAAGAATATCTTATAATTTTCCCATTCAATGTAGTATGTTCATCATCAATATCTGAATTATCTTTAGAGTTTACTTCATCATTTTTTGTATTAATATAATAACAAGCCGGTCTATAAAATGTATTCATTTTGATTAACATTTTTTCAATATCTTCGATAGGAATATCTATTTTTTCACCATTAACAATTTTATCCACTAAATCAAATTCATGAACTGCAAACATTGACTCTGCATACACATCAAGTTCTTTTATATATCTATTTGACCAAAATGAATTAAGAGCAAATAAAGAACCAATTGAAATTGATTTACCAGAAGATAAGTAATTTACTGAAAGCAATTTTTTTAACTTATCTGTATTTACAACATGAAATAGAGCATTTTTCTGATGTGCAATATCCACGTTTTCTAAGTCACGTAAAAAACTTAAATTAACATTTTCTCCTTCACAAAATGGTAAAGCCATTTCTGGAAAACCAAGAGAAACCATTTGTGAAGCATAAGATACCATATAGTCTTTTAAATGATTCTGTGCTTCCAAATTATTAACAATACGTTCAATTGATTGTGACAAATCCTCTCTTAATTTAAACTCCAAATCATCTTTATCATAAGCTAAATATGCAATTGAACCTCTTAACAAAATATCAATAGTAGTTAGAAATTTACGTCTATCTTGAACTGGATATAAAAGAGAATATTCTTTAACTTTTGCTTTTTTCTTGGAAATATCTAAAGTAGTTGATGACATTAAGTCTGCAAATTCATCTGAACCAAATACATGCTTACAAAATGGTTTTAAATCAGATTTTATAATATCATCAATATGTATTGCATTTTCAGGAGTTGTTTTAGTATATCCATCAAAAATTATATCAAACAATTGCTTTTTGTATCTATAAACATATAAACATAAACATTCATCTAAAGATGAACATGTATAAAAAGAAAGTTCTTCTGGATTAATATCAGGAGATTTCAACTTTTCTGAAATTTCTTCAAATTTTCCAGGATGATCTAATAAATATTGTGCAGAAATATATTCCATAAAACTAACAAAAACATGAGAAATTTCATACACAGATTGTGAATAATCATCAATTTCATTAAAAAGAATTTCATTCATTTCATCCGCAGTTATTCCAGGATGATTATGCCTAATACGTGCCAAATTATGAATAACAGTATTATATAAGTATCTATGAACAAAAAAAGGTTCATTAGGTTTAGAAGCATTTCTTAATTCTGAAGCATTTAAATTTTTTTCAAAAGAATTGAAATTTTTCATATAAAATCTATCTCCTTAAAAGTTAACATAAATATTATAGCATGATTTAGAAATTTTTACAACTTAAAATAATTGAAAACGCTAGATAAATATGATATAATAACAATTCAGAAAAAAAGAATAAATACCTAAAAATGTAATATCATTATATAAGGAGATGAAAATGAATTCACTTGTAAAAATTATTCCTAATATAAAAAAATATAAAGCATATATAGAAGATGTAAAGCAAAATGTAAATCCTATGCTTGTTTCAGGACTTACAGACAGTGCAAAAGTGCATTTAGCTTATTCAACGCAATTTTATACAGACAAGCCAATATGCATTGTAACTTATAATGAGATGCAAGCTAAAAAATTAATTAAAGATTTAAAATATTTCGATGAAAAAATAGATTTTTTCCCAAAAAAAGAAGTATTTGCATATGATTATTTAGCAGAAAGTAAGGACAATCTATTTGATAGAATTCAAGTATTAAATCATATTATAAATAAAGAATCAAAAATAATAGTTACAACAATAGAAGCAATAATGCAACCAATGATAAGTAAAGATGTTTTATATAAAAATTTATTGAAATTAAAAGTAGGTCAAGAATATGACCTAGAAAAATTAAAAGAAACATTAGTAAATTTAGGCTATGAGAGATATGATTTAATTGAAGGAAAAGGACAATTTAGCATAAGAGGCGGAATAGTTGATATTGCCTTAGGAGAGAAGAACGGAATACGTATTGAATTTTGGGGAGATGAGATTGACTCAATAAGAAAATTTAACATTTTAACACAACGTTCAACAGATATGGTAAAAGATGTGGAAATATATCCTGCAATTGAATATATTTTGGAAAATGATATACCAACAGTTTGTGAAAAAATAAAAAATAACAAGTATGCAGGAGTTTTAGATGACATAGCAACAGAAGATATTACACAAATTAAGGATGGAAATTATATTAGCAAAATAGATAAATATTTTAATTGCTTTTACAATAAAGCAGAAAACTTTTTAGATTATTTAGGAAAAAATTATATAGTATTTTTAGATGAAATATCAAAAATAAAAGCTAGATCAGAAAACATTATAAAAGACAATGAAGCAGTGACTAAAAACTTAGTAGAGAAAAAAAAGATTCCTTTACAAATTCTTGAAAATGAACTAGACTATGTAGAAATAATTGAAAAATTAAAGAAAAAACAGGTAATATACCTAGAAAATAAAGAGATTGGATTTACAGATATCCAAAGTATGCATGCAAAAAGAAACGGATATAGCTTTAGCTATAGGGAGGTCAACTTTTTTCGTAGTTCAATGGATTTATTGTTTGAGGAATTACAAAAAGCAAATAAACAATCAAAACAAACAGTAGTCCTTTGTGGTAGTAGTGATAATATAAAAAAATTAAGTTCAATACTAACTGAAAAAAAGATTAAACATAAAACAGATGAAAACTTAGAAGAAGACATAGTTCCAGGGGTGGTATCAATCACAACTGGGACAATTTCTAATGGCTTTGAAAGTTTTGATGGGAATTTTTTAGTAATTACAGTTGAAGAACTATTTACAGGTAAAGAGAAAAAAAGAACTAGATTATCACAAAACTTTAAAGAGGGAGAAACAGTAATATTCTCTGATTTAAAAATTGGAGACTATGTAGTGCATAGAACACATGGTATTGGAGAATATATAGGTGTAAATACAATTAAAGCAGACGGAGTAACGAAAGATTATATTAAGATAAAATACAAAGATAGTGATATTTTATATGTACCAATAAATTCTTTAGATAATATTAGAAAATATATAGGCTCAGGAAATGCAACACCAAAAATAAATAGATTAGGAAGTAAAGACTGGGAAAATACTAAAGCAAAGGTAAAAAATAATTTACGAGAAGTTGCAAGAGAACTTATTGAATTATATGCTAAAAGAGAACATACAAGTGGTTATGGTTTTTCTAAAGATACAATATGGCAGAAAGAATTTGAAGATAGCTTCCCATATGTAGAAACTGATGATCAATTGAGATGCATAGAAGAAATGAAGCAGGATATGGAAAAAGAAAAACCAATGGACAGACTACTATGTGGAGATGTTGGATATGGAAAAACAGAAGTTGCAATCCGTGGTGCATTTAAAGCTTGTATGGATCAAAAGCAAGTTGCTTATTTAGTTCCAACAACCATATTAGCAGAACAACAATACCAAGCATTTAAAGAAAGAATGGAAAAATTCCCAATAAGAGTTGCATTATTAAACAGATTTAAAACTAAAAAACAGCAAGAAGAAGTAATAAAAAAACTTGCAAGAGGAGAAGTGGATGTACTTATTGGAACACACAGAATTTTAAGTAAAGATGTCAAGTTTAAAGATTTAGGATTACTAATCATAGATGAAGAACATAGATTTGGAGTAAAAGATAAAGAAAAAATAAAACAATTAAAAACGAATGTAGATGTATTAACAATGACAGCAACACCAATTCCTAGAACTTTACATATGTCAATATTGGGAATTAGAGATATGTCAGTAATATATGAACCACCACAAAATAGAAAACCAGTTCAAACTTATGTACTAGAATATGATAATGAAGTTGTAAGAGAAGCAATAACAAAAGAACTAGAACATGAAGGCCAAGTATTTTATTTATTTAACAAGGTAGAAAACATAGAGAGAAAAGCAAATAAAATTCAAGAATTAGTTCCAGAAGCTAAAATTGGAATTGCACATGGAAAAATGTCTGGAAGAGAACTTGAAGATGTTATGCAAGATTTCATAGATAAGAAAATTAATGTACTAGTTTGTACAACAATTTTGGAATCCGGAATTGATATACCAAATGCAAATTCAATCATAGTAGAAAATGCAGATCAGCTAGGTTTAGCACAACTTTATCAAATTAGAGGTAGAGTTGGAAGAAGTGATAAACAAGGTTATGCATATATTATGTATAAAAAAGATAAACTATTATCAGAAGTTGCGGATAAAAGATTAAAAGCAATAAAAGAATTTACAGAATTTGGGTCAGGATTCAAATTAGCAATGAGAGATTTAGAAATAAGAGGAGCTGGAAGCATTTTAGGAGAGATGCAACATGGACATATGGAACAAGTTGGATATGACATGTATTGTAAATTATTAGATCAAGTTGTAAAAGAAATGAAAGGAATACAAGTTGAAGAAGAAATAGATGTTCAGATCGATTTAGATGTATCAAGTTATATACCAGATGAATTTATTGAAAACTCAAATCAAAAAATTGAAATATATCAGAATATTGCATTATGTAAAAATGAAGAAGAAATAAAAGATATAGTAGATTCAATCATCGATAGATATGGTGATTTACCAAAGGAAATTGAAAAATTAATTGATATAGCTAGAATAAGAAATTGCTGTAGAGAGAAAAATATAATTAAAGTGTCTCAAAAGAATGACAAAATAGTCTTTTATTTTGATGAGAAAAACTTTGATTTTCAGGTAGTAGATAAATTAATGAAAACATATGGAAATAAAATAAAATTTTCACCATCAAAGAATTCATACATAACATACAAACTAAATGATATTAATGATATACTAGAAGAAACAAAAAAATTCCTAAACAGTATATAAAAAGAAAGGGAAGATTTATGG
The DNA here is from genome assembly GCA_947589065.1 of uncultured Clostridia bacterium. Classification (GTDB taxonomy): domain Bacteria; phylum Bacillota; class Clostridia; order TANB77; family CAG-508; genus UMGS1994. The sequence continues at coordinate 34,489 of CANPZM010000004.1, read as the reverse complement.
TTATTACAAGCAAAGATAATGATACAGTAAAATATTTAAAAAAATTAAAAGATAAAAAATATCGAGACCAAGAAAATGCATATATCATAGAAGGAATAAAACTAATAAAAGAGGCAATACAAGAAAATGCAAAAATAAAGTTAGTCGTTATTTGTGACGATTGTGCACAAGAATCCAGTATAGATAATGATATAATGTATGAAATTGCAAAATATGAATGCATCTATGTTACAGAAAAAATTTTTACAAGTCTTACAACTGTTGTAAATCCACAAGGAATATTAGCTGTAATAGAGAAAAAGGACGAAAAAGGTGAAATTGATTACAATGAAGATTTATTTTTAATATTAGACAATATTCAAGATCCGGGAAATTTAGGCACTATTCTAAGAACAGTAGATAGCTTAAATTTAAAACAAATAATAGTTTCAAAAGAAAGTGCAGACGTATATAATCCAAAAGTTGTAAGATCAACTATGGGAGCAATTTTTAGAGTTAAAGTAATAGAGAGTGATGACTTAGTTAAAACAATAAAAGAATTGAAAAAACACAAAATAAAAATTGTAAGTACAAGCCTTCAAACAAATAAAAATATGTATAATATTTCTTATCAAAAAACCGCAATAGTGATTGGAAATGAAGCTAATGGAGTATCAAAAGAAATCTTAGAATTATCAGATGAAAAAATAAAAATACCAATGCCAGGAAAAACAGAAAGCCTAAATGCATCAGTAGCAACATCTGTTATATTGTATGAAGCAATGAGAGATAAATTAAAATAAAAATACTATTAGTCAGTAAACAATTTAATTTTATTCTCAATATAATAAATGTGAGAAAGGAATATAGTAAAAATGGAAGAAGAGATTGAAAGCCAAATATTTTATAAAAAGGATTATGAAAATGAAGTAGAATTAAGAAAAGAAGCAGAAAAATTTGCGGCAGAAATGAGAAAAAAATATCCTGATTGCATGGTAAGTAAAGAATTTTATAGAGTAGAAAATATATTAGTTAGAGTAACTACAATAAGGCAAAGGTATAAAACAGAAAGAATTCTAGAAAAGGAAAAAATCAGACAAAAAGAAATGAGCTCACGAGGAAGAGGGAGAGGAAGAGAAAGAAGCAGATAAAAAAAGTCTCGCCAAGCGAGATCTTTTTTTTTGTATTATTTTTTTTCAGCATCATTAGTTAATAAATCTAATATTTTAGGATAAATATCTTCTGCACGATTATTCCAACTATCAACAATAAGTTTAGCTTGTTCTTTGGAACCAGCGACAGTTTGAAGTTCAAAGATAACACTATTATTCTCAATTATTTTACATTTTACATTAAATACATTTTCATCAATTGGAGTATAATCAGATGATATAGAAAACTTATCTTCAATATTATCTAAATTCTCCTTTAAATTATTATCAACTTGAAGCTTTAATATTCCAGGAATCATGTCAGATGTTAACTCTATAGCACGTTTACCCTCAGGAGTAATATTATACAAAAGTTCATCTTCCATTTTGTAAGAAATAACATATTTATTTTCAATTAAATCTAATAAAAATTGTTGAAAATAAAAGTAATTTAATTCTGTAATTGATGATATTAATTCTAAAAGAGCCTTTTGATTAATAGGTTTTCCAATTTTATTTAATATATATAAGACTAATAATTTATGTTCTGCTAAACTTGAACTATCTTCCGCTAATTTCATAGTGACAGTTTCATTCCCTTCAAAAAATTTATCTCTATTATAGCATAGATACTAAAAAAAGAATAGACTAACTTAAAAAATAGTCGAAAAAAGGCGACGAAAAAAACTTTACAATTTCTAAAAAGCGTATTATTATGTAATCATTAAATTGCAATTTATTTCAAAAGTCCTTTTAGGACATCAAAAATTTTTTATTCTAAAAACAAAATCCCAAAAAATCAAAATTAAAAACAGAAAGGAGAGTAGAGATACATAGAAAGAGAAATAAAATAATAATTTTAATTATCATAGTTTTATGTATTACCCAAATAATCCTACCAATAACTATTTGTTTTTCTCCTAAAACAAAATACATTTATAAAACCGGAATAGTAAAACCAAAAGAGTATTATGAATTTATTTGGAAAATAAAAATCCCCAAAATAAATCTGAATGCTAATATTAGTGATGGAACAGATGAAGCCAATTTAAATAAATATGTTGCACATTTTACACAAAGTGCATATATACTTGGAAATGTATGCCTTGCAGCACATAATAGAGGATATAATGTAAATTATTTTCACAATATAAAAAAATTAAAAAAAGGTGATGACATAATCTATGAATTTAAAAATTTAAAATTAAAATATGTCATAACAGAAAATAAGATAATAAAAGATACAGATGTAGATATATTGAAAAATAGTAAACAAAGTAAAATAACATTGATAACTTGTGTAGAAAATCAACCGTCTAAAAGAAGATGTATACAAGGAATTTTAAAGATATAATGAAAGGAGAATATAATGAAAATAAGAAAAATAATTATATGCATATTAGCCATTATAATATGCATAAGTTCAAGTTGCATTTCATATGCATTTAGCATAGAGAAAGGACATATATACAATAAAGGACAATGCGAGTTTTTACTAAAAAATACTGAAACAGGAATGAGATTTATAGTAGATAAAGCCTTTTACAAAAATAATGGAAAAGAATATCCAGCATACTGCTTAAACGTTGAATTAGGAGGAGTAGGTAAATTCGGAGATTATGATGTTACAGTTGATGAAGCTGTAAAAAATACTTTAGTTTGGAGAGTTATTACAAATGGATATCCATATCAAAGTTTTGAAACAATGGGAGTGAAAAATGAAGAAGAGGCTTTTACAGCCACGAAACAGGCAGTTTACTGTGTACTATATGGATATGACAAGGATGACTTTGCTAGATATGAAGCAATTGGAGAAGCGGGAGAAAGAACTCTTGAAGCAATGAAAAAAATGGTAAAAAAGGCAAGAAGTTCTAACCAATCTATACCAAGTAACAAAATTACAATAACTCAAAGTCCTCAATGGGAAATTGATAAAACAAATAATAATTATGTAAGTAAAACTTTCAAAGTAAGTGCTGAATGTAATATGGGAGAATATAAAATTTCACTTAGTGATGATAAAGAAAAACAAATTAGAATTACAGATTTAAATGGAAAAGACATTACTAAAACAACTCAAAAAGAATTCAAAATAATGATTCCAATAAATTTACTTGAAAAAGATGATAGCTTTGAAGTAAATGTTGAAGGAAATGTTGAAACTAAAGCAATATTATATGGAAAATCAAATAAAGATGATAGACAAGATTATGCTTTAACAGGAGCAAGCTTTGAATTAGGAAATGGAAGCACAAAAGTAAAATATTATAAAAACACGAGTAAACTAAGAATCATAAAAAAAGATAATGAAAATGAAAATGCTTTAAAAGGAGTTCAATTTAGAATAGTAAATGAAAAAAATGAAGAAGTATATAGTAACTTATTAACAAACGAAAAAGGAGAAATAATTATAGAAGGAATACAACCAGGAAAATATTTCTTAGAAGAAGTAAATCCAATTGAGGGATATAAAAAATTAAAAAATAGAATAGAATTTGATATAACAGTAAATGAAGAAGTGCAAATAACAGTAAGAAACCAAAAAGAAGATACTCCAAATGAAAAAATAAATCTAAGCCAAGAAAAATCATATGCAGAAGAAAATGAAACACAGCAAAAAAGAATAAGCTTAAAAGAAATATATCCTGAAAAAATTACTAAATTACCAGTAACAGGTATGTAAAATGTGGAATCCCCACAGTGGACAGATCCACTGCGGGGAATTTCCCGAGGATTTTTACTGAGCAAGCAGAAGAGCTTCACGCTCCGCACAGAGCTGTTCATATTCCTTACGATTGATGAACAAGACCATCTTGTTTGCAAGGATGCGAACATGCTCTGGCTCAACATCGGGGTTGATTTTCTTTTCTTCAACCATGAGTTCATCATAGAGCCACTGACGTGAAGAGTCAATAACATTCAAATCGTCGCCGTACACAATCATGTTGTATTCCGACGTAACAGAACGCGAACATCTCTGATTTGATACCAGAAAATCTTTCACGGTATTCTGAATCTTTGTACGCTCACCCCAACTTATTGTTCTAGTCTTCTGCTCTTTCTGCTCTGTTAACTGACCGTTGCCCTTAGAAGCCCGAAAGCCTCTTCTTCCATAGATGTTTGACATTTTGATGTCCTCCTCTTATATAATAATATTTTATTGTAAATTTAATTATACCACAAAAACAAGTATTTTTCAAGATTATGGAAATTTAAGGAATAAAGATTGACATAATGAGTTTAAAAGTGGTATAATACTTACGTAACAATAACTTATCAATGCAATGTCTTAATAAAAAAGGAGGGAGCAATATGAATATGACTAGCCTTGACACTAAAGACATTGTAGCCAATTATGTTCAGATTTCTGAGGAAGAAGCACGGGAACTTCTTCAAAGGGGAGAAAAGTTCATAATGCGATTGAATTCACGTGATTACTATCGCAATGTGAGCATAGGAGATCTTGAACAGTCAAAACGGTTGAGGGGGATGGGCATCTATGATAGACTTGAATTTTATAAGCCTCAATAAAAACCGTGAGTAAGAGGAAAGCCTTAGCTAGTTTGCAATGACTTTCCTCTTTCTATTAAATACCTAAAATTTTTTTTGCATTATCAATATCATAGTTTTCTGCACTACGGACACCATTTAAAGGATACTGAAAACCCAACTGTTCCCATTTAAATTTACCCAAATCATGATATGGTAATAATTCAACTTTTTCAACATTTGAAAGACTAGAAATAAAGTTTTTCAATTTTAATAAATCATTTTTATCATCTGTATATCCAGGAATAATTACTTGCCTAATCCATACAGGAATATGCTTTTTATCAAGATACCTTGCAAATTCTAAATTATTTTTATTTGAGAGACCAGTTAATTTAATAGCTTTAGAATCAATGATATGCTTTATATCTAATAATACTAAATCAGTATATTTTAACAATTCTTCTATATCACTATTTATTTGTATACTTCCAGCAGTATCTAAAGCAGTATGAATATTCATTTTTTTTAATTCCACAAAAAGATTAATTAAAAATTTAGTTTGAAGCAGTGGTTCACCACCAGAAACAGTTACACCGCCACCAGAAGATTTCATATATGGAATATATCTTTTTATTTCTAAAATTAAATCAGTTAAATTAGTCAAATTTCCTTGATTAGTTTCCCAAGTATCTCTATTATGGCAATATTTACATTTTAATGGACAACCTTGCATAAAAATTACAAAGCGAATTCCTGGACCGTCAACAGTTCCAAATGTTTCAATAGAATGAATATAAGCTAGAAAATTATTCATTATTTTTAAACTAAGTCCTTTCTAAAAAAATAGAAAAAGTAATTATTAAATTCTTTCATGAATTGTTCTATTTATAACATCAAGCTGCTGTTCTTTTGTAAGCTTAACAAAATTTACTGCATAACCAGAAACTCTTATTGTCAGCTGAGGATATTTTTCTGGATGATTCATTGCGTCAAGAAGTAACTCTCTATTAAATACATTAACATTAATATGATGACTTAGCTGCACAAAATATCCATCTAATAGTGATACTAAATTATTAACTTTAGCCTCCATTGTTTTTCCTAAAGTATCAGGAGTGATTGCAAAAGTATATGAAATACCATCTTCAGAATATTTATAAGGTAATTTAGCAATTGTATTTAAAACTGCTAAAGCACCATTTGTATCCCTTCCATGAAGTGGATTAGCTCCAGGCCCAAAAGGCTCACCAGCACGTCTGCCATCAGGTGTACTACCAGTATGTTTACCATAAACAACATTTGAAGTAATTGTTAAAATAGACATAGTAGGTTTTGAATGTCTATAAGTTTTTTGCTTTTTTAATTTATTCATAAAAATTTTTTGAACATTTACTGCAAGAGAATCTACTTGCTCGCTATCATTGCCATATTTGGGAAAATCACCTTCAATTTCATAATCTACGACAAGACCATTTTCATTTCTAATAGGTTTAACTTTAGCATATTTTATAGCAGATAAAGAGTCTGCAACAACTGATAAACCGGCTATACCACAAGCCATAGTTCTTAAAATATCTCTATCGTGTAATGCCATTTCAATAGCTTCATAACAATACTTATCATGCATATAGTGAATAATATTTAATGCCTCAATATAAACTTTAGCAACCCAATCCATCATTGTATCAAATTTTTCCATAACTTCATCATAATTTAAATATTCAGAAGTAATTGGTTCAAATTTTGGAGCAACTTGTTTACCGGTAATTTCATCTTTTCCGCCATTAATAGCATATAGCAAGGCTTTAGCTAAATTTGCACGAGCACCAAAAAATTGCATTTGCTTACCAATTTTCATTGCTGAAACACAACAAGCAATACCATAATCATCACCCCAATAATCTCTCATTAAATCATCATTTTCATACTGAATAGAACTTGTTTTTATAGACATTGATGCACAATATTTTTTGAAATTTTCGGGTAACCTTGTAGACCATAATACAGTTAAATTCGGTTCTGGGGCAGGACCTAATGTAGTTAAAGTATGAAGAATTCTAAAAGAATTTTTGGTTACCAAAGGTCTACCATCAATTCCAATTCCTCCAATAGACTCTGTTACCCAGACTGGATCTCCACTAAATAATTCATTATATTCAGGAGTCCTTAAAAATCTAACCATTCTAAGTTTCATAACAAAATGATCTATAATTTCTTGCGCTTCTAATTCAGTAATAATACCATTTCTTAAATCTCTTTCAATGTAAATATCAAGGAAAGTAGAAGTCCTACCAATGCTCATTGCAGCACCATTTTGCTCTTTTATTGCAGCTAAATATCCAAAATAAGTCCATTGAACAGCTTCTTGAGCTGATGATGCAGGTTTAGAAATGTCATAACCATATTTTAAAGCCATATCTTTTAAATCTTTTAAAGCTTGTATTTGATCATGAATTTCTTCACGTTCGCGAATAATATCTTCAGTAAAATCAGTTGAAACTGCATTAGCAAAAGTTCTTTCCTTATCTTCAATTAAAACATCAACTCCATAGAGGGCAACTCTTCTATAATCTCCAATTATCCTTCCTCTACCATAACCATCAGGCAATCCAGTAATAATATGAGAACTTCTAGCCGCTCTTATTTCAGGAGTATAAACAGCAAATACACCATCATTGTGGGTTCTACGATAATTTTTATAAATATCTTTCAATTTATCAGAAATTTTTGAGTTATAAGCTGTACATGACTTTTCAACAATACGAATTCCACCATTAGGCATAATAGCTCTTTTTAAAGGAGCATCAGTTTGCAAACCAACAATTTTTTCTATATCTCTGTCTATATATCCAGCATCATGACTTGTGATTGTTGATGCAATATCATTAGAAATAGCTAGTACACCGCCATTTTCAGTTTCTTTTTTATATAAGTCTAATACTTCATTCCATAGTTTGTTAGTATTTTCAGTTGCATTAGTTAAAAAATTTTCATTACCATAATAAGGAGTATAGTTTTTTTGAATAAAATCCCTTACATCAATTTCATCATTCCAATTACCAAAAGTAAAATCTTCCCATTGTTTAAAATTCATAAATTGAATCATTCCTTTCTAAAATATAAATTTATTTTGATATAAATTAGTATTTGCATTATTTTTAAAATTATTGAATAAAATCATTATTTTTGTTTTAAATATAGTAAAAAATACTATTGAAAAAATTTTTCTTATAAGTTAAAATACTTACATGAGATAAAAAATAAAATCTGAAATATAGCAAATTCTATTTATAAACGAAAGGGATGAAATTTAAAATGGATAAAAGAAAAATATTTACAAAAATTGTTGCCGGACTAATGGTAGTATTTATGCTAGTAGCATCAGCTAGTACCCTAATATACTGGTTATTTGCAAAATAGAAAGGGAGATAATGGAAAGTTTTAGATTTGATTTAACAGAATTTTATGAAAAAAACTTAATTGGATATATAGAAAATGTTCGTTCACACCCATTTAACCTAGTAATGTTAGTAATAGATATATTTATCGTAGGACTCCTAATAGTTACAGCATTTAAAGCACTAAGACATACAAGGGTAAGCCAATTAGTAAAAGGAATTATAATATTAGTTGTAATTACTTGGCTATCAAGTATACTTCATTTATATATATTTAATACTATTATGACAGCAATAATGAACTGGGGAGTTTTAGCATTAATGATAATATTTCAACCAGAACTTAGAAGAGGACTAGAGCAACTTGGAACAAGCAAACTTAGTAAATTTTTTGGAATAGATAAAAGTATTGAAATAAAAACAAAAGAAAATATTTATCGTATAGTAATAGCAGCAACAGAACTTGCTAAAACAAGAACAGGAGCATTAATTGTAATAGAAAGAGATATAAAACTTAATGATATTATAGATACTGGAATCATGATAGATGCAGAGATTTCTCCTCAACTATTAGTAAATATGTTTGTACCAAGAACCCCTCTTCATGATGGAGCTGTAATAATTAGTGATAATAAAATTGCTGCTGCATCATGTATGTTACCTTTAGCAGATGATAAAGATATAGCTAGAGAATTAGGTACAAGACATAGAGCTGCAATAGGAATTTCAAAAGAGACTGACTGTGTTGCTGTTGTTGTTTCAGAAGAAACTGGAAAAATTTCTATTGCAAAAGGAGGAACTTTAATTGCAGATGTAAAAGAAGAAACATTAAAGAAAATTTTAATAAAATACTTAATAACAATTAAAGATATAGAGCAAGAAAAAAAAGAAAAAGTAAAAAGATTTAAAAAAATATATAAACAACAATCAGAAAAAGAAACCAAATAAAGAAAAACCTTCTTAACAATAGTAAGAAGGTTTTTTTGAAATTTATGATATGAAAATTTAGTTGATACTTTAAGAAAATTTTACAAACATAAACTGGCATGAAATACATGATTAGAAAAACTATTCTTTTTTATTATTATTTAGCAATAAATTTATATACTGCTTCAGCAAAACCACCTTCTGAAGCAGTATTTTTTGTTGTATATTTTGCAACATTTTTTAGTTCAGAATACGCATTAGCTACTGCTATTCCAATACCGGAATTTTTAATCATATCTAAATCATTTAAATTATCTCCAATGGTCATTATATCATTTTTATTTATAGATAAATAATTACTCAAAAAATTAATGGCATTACTTTTATTGGTATTAAAAGGACTAATAGATAAGTATTCATACTCTTTATTTAAAATTTTATCTTTATATTCACCAACTTTAGAAATTTGGGAGACAGATACTTGTATATTTTTTAATATTTCATTTTTAACATCATTAAGGGAAGAAGAACTAGATATAATAAATTGATGAATATCTAAATTATTTTTTTCAATATACTCTAAAACATTAGGAACAACTACAAATTCAAAACCAGAATCATGCTGAAGCTTAAAATTGCGCAAGTCTAAATACATAAGCCTCTCTGTAACTAATTGATTATCACTATAAGCATGTACATGTAAATGATATTTTTTAGCGATTTCAAAACATTTTTTTACATCATTAAATAAAAGATTAGTATTAAAAATCTTTTCACCAGTTTTTAAATTATAAATTTGTGAACCATTATTAAATATTCCATAAGTTGCATTACATTTTTCGCATAAATTTTTGCTCACCGGATAAGACTTTCCAGTACAAATCGCAAAATTTATATTTTTATTGTTCATCATATCAATAGCCTCAAAATTAGATTCAGGAATATAATTATTTTCACTAATAATAGTTCCATCTAAATCGCTAGCAACTAATTTGATACTCATAAGCAACTCTCCTACGATGCCATTATATAACACATAAAAAATAAAATCAATTGAAATGGATATATGGTTATGATATGATACAAAACGAAGGAGAATATTCTATGGGGTTATTTGCAAATTTTAAGGAAACTATTTTTTTAAAAGAAGATAGTGAATTAGAAAGAAAAATTATAATATTAAAAGAATTACAAAAAAAATATCCAAATAACGAAAAGATAAAAAATGATTTATTATTAGCAAATTTGGGATTAGCAGGTGAAAAAGAAATAGCATATGAATTGAAAAATGCTAATTTAGGAATGTATGTTTTACATGATATTAATTTAGTAATTGACGAATATAAAGCACAAATTGATTATATTGTATTAACCAAACTTCACACATATTTTATTGAATGCAAAAATTTAATTGGAAATATAACAGTAAATCAAAATGGTGATTTCATAAGAGAATATTATTTAGGAAAACAAAAAATAAAAACAGGAATTTATTCGCCACTACGTCAAGTAGAAAGACAAAAAGAGATTTATAAAAAAATATGGATAAAAAATCATTCAGTCATTGGTCAAAAGTTATATGAAAAAAGGTTTGATAATTATTATAAAACATTAGTTGTTATGGCAAAATCAGAAAATATTCTAAACACAAAATATGCACCAAAAGATATAAAAAAATCAATAATAAGGTCAGATAATTTAACAAGAATTCTAAAAAAAGATATAGAAGAAAATACTGATAAAGATTTAATTTTTTCCCAAAAGGAAATGGAAAAATTGGCTAATAAATTTTTAAGTTTAAATGTAAATTTAAATAAAAATTATGAAGAAGAATATGTAACAAATAATAAGGATTTCAATATAGAAATATTAAAGAATAAATTAATTGATTACAGAAGAAAAAAGAGTGCAGAGAAAAAAATTCCAGCTTATTATGTATTTAATAACGAAGAATTAGAAAAAATATTGGATACATTGCCAAAATCACTTCAAGAACTAAAAGAACAAGATATTTTATCAGAAATAAAAATTAAATTACATGGTAATGAAATTATAAAAATAATAAACTCAATATAATAACGAAAATAAAATCTAACTAAATAGTACATTATAAGAAAGGGATTCTATTAATAATGAGAAATATAAAATTAATTATTGAATATGATGGAAAAAATTTTAATGGCTGGCAGAAACAACCGAATAAATTAAATATTCAAGGAGAAATAGAAAAAGCAATTGAAGAAGTAACAGGAGAAAAAGTTGATTTAATTGCTTCAGGAAGAACAGATGCAGGAGTACATAGTTTAGGACAAACAGCTAATTTTAAGACAAACTCTAAAATAGAAATTGAAAAATTTGCAAAAGCCATAAATTCCAAATTAAAAAAGAGTATATTGATAAAATCTGCTGAAGAAGTTGATGAAAGATTTCATAGTAGATATTGTGTAAAATCTAAAACTTATAGATATATAATAAATAATTCAGAAAATGGAACTGCAATATATAGAGGATTGGAATATCATGTACAGACTAAATTAGATGATAAAAAAATGAATGAAGCAATAAAATATTTTGAAGGTGAACATGATTTTAAAGCATTTAAAGCAAGTGGAACTAGTAGTAAAAGCAGCGTGAGAAAAATTTTAAAAGGAGAAGTTAGAAGAGAGGGAGAAAGAGTAATTATAGAAATTACAGGTACAGGATTTTTATACAATATGGTTAGAATTATATCTGGAACATTGTTAGAGGTAGGGCTAGGAAAAATGGAACCAGAAAGAATAAAAGAAATAATAGAATTAGGAAAAAGGGAAAATGCAGGAAAAACATTACCAGCTCATGGATTATATTTATTAAAAGTTGAATATTAAAATCACCAATTAAAGAAACAAAGAATAAAATATATAAAAATTATTATTTGACTAGAAAGGAATGAGATAAAAATGAACAATATATTACTTTTATTCTTTGCTTTACCAGTAGCTATAACAATATTATCTATTATAGCTGAAACTTTAATACATAGCCCAATAAAAATAGCGGGAATAACTTTTTCAATTTTACTAATAATAACTTTTACAATTGCTGATGAAAATTTTTTGATTTTCACAATTTTATATACAATACTTTCTTACATTGTTGCATGGATAACTAACCAATGGATTAACAACCAAAATGATGATAATTGTTTAAATCAACTAATTCAAACAACAAACGCAGAAAACTTATTAAATGTAAATAATCAAAATAATACAAATAATCCAATTAGCCAATTAAATAACATACAATCACAAAACATTGGATGTGGATGTAGAAGAAGATAAATTAATATAGTGAATATATGCACTAAAATAAAGGAGAAATTATGAGACTAGATAAATTCTTAAAAATGAGTAGAATTATAAAAAGAAGAAGCATTGCAAATGAAATTGCTGACAATCAAAGAGTAAAAGTAAATGGAAAAATTGTAAAACCAAGCTATGAAGTAAAAATAGGAGATATAATTGAAATTCAATTTGGAGATAAAGTTTCAAAGTTTCAAATTTTATCTATACCAAAAGTGGAAGGAAAAAACATTTCAGAAATAATAAAACTATTATAGAACAAAAGCAGACAATAGGAAAGTAGAACTTTCCTATTATATAAAAAAAGCCGGGTACAAGTACCCGGCTTAAAGAGAGAACATCACGATAAATGAAAAAACGAACAACCATAATCGCAATTGCAAGAGCCTATTTAATTTCTGAGACCTTCAATAGAAATTAAGAATCCTAATTACTTAGAATACAGCACCTCGCGGAATACGTAATCGTCGCCGATGTTTCTGCCAATAGAAATATCTATACCACAAAAAATGAATTTTGCAGACTGTTGTTGCTATAATACCACAAAAATGTGGACTCTGAAAGCCAATACCTGGATCTAAGGTCGGACTACAATAAAGAGCAACAAAAATCGAAGAGATAAGTACTATTATGCAAAACAACATCGTCATCGTGAAACACCCCCTTTCAAAAAGTCCGCATTACTTACGTAATGGGGTGGTCGACAATGTCGACATTAATGGATAAATTGTATTATAGTACGGGAACTTAGATTTGTCAATAAATATTGAAAAAAAACATAGAATATGATATATATAGTGCCAATAAAGGAGATAAAATGTCTGATTTTGTACATTTGCATGTTCATAGTGAATATAGCTTATTAGATGGAATGAGTAGAATTAAAGATTTACCAGTAAGAGCAAAAGAGCTTGGAATGAAAGCAATTGCTCTTACTGATCATGGGGTAATGTATGGAGCGGTAGACTTTTACAAGGAATGCAAAAAAAATGATATAAAACCTATTATTGGATGTGAAGTTTATGTCGCAACACGTTCAAGATTTGATAAAGAAGCAAACATAGATAGTGGTTACAATCATTTGATTTTACTTGCAAAAAATAAAGTAGGATATCAAAACTTGACCAAGCTAGTTTCATTGTCTTTTATTGAAGGATTTTATTATAAACCACGTATAGATTTAGAAATACTTGAAAAATATAGTGAGGGACTAGTATGCTTAAGTGCTTGCTTAGCAGGAAGTTTAAGCCAAGCCTTAATTAAAGGAGACCAAAAAAAGGCAGAAGAAATTGCATTATGGCATAAACGTGTATTTAAGGATGATTATTATATAGAAATTCAACATAATGGATTAAGACAACAGATATTAATAAATCAAAAATTGATTGAACTTGCCAGAAAATTAGATATACCATTAGTGGCAACAAATGACGCACATTATTTAAAAAAAGAAGATAGCTATTTTCATGAAGTTTTACTATGTATCCAAACAGGAAAAAGAATGTCTGACGAAGATAGAATGAGATTTGAAACAGAGGAATTTTACATTAAATCTCCACAAGAAATGGCAGATTATTTTTCTGAATTTCCAGATGCAGTAGAAAATACGGTTAAAATAGCGGAAAAATGTAATTACGATTTTGAATTTGGAGTAACAAAATTACCAAATTATGATGTACCAGAAGAATATGAAACTCATGCTGATTACTTTAAACATTTATGCAATGAAGGAATAAAAAGAAGATATGGAGAAAATCCAGATAAAGAAATATTAGATAGATTACAGTATGAAATATCAGTTATTGAAAAAATGGGATACGTAGATTATTTCTTAATTGTTTGGGACTATATAAATTACGCTAAATCAGTTGGTATACCAGTTGGACCAGGTCGTGGCTCAGGTGCAGGTTCAATTGCAGCATATGCTATTGGAATAACAGATATAGATCCAATAAAATATGGTCTAATTTTTGAAAGATTTTTAAATCCAGAAAGAATTAGTATGCCAGATTTTGACGTAGATTTCTGTTATGAACGAAGACAAGAAGTAATTGATTATGTTGAAAGAAAATATGGAAAAGATCACGTATCACAAATTATAACTTTTGGAACAATGGCTGCTAGAATGGTAATTCGTGATGTAGGAAGAGTTTTAGATTATCCATATGCTGAAACAGATAAATTAGCAAAAATGATACCAATGGAAGTTCATATAACAATACCAAAGGCACTAGAACAAAATCCTGAATTTAAAAAAGTTTATGAAGAAGATGAACAAGTAAAACAATTAATTGATATAGCAATAAAACTAGAAGGACTACCTAGACAAGCCTCAACGCATGCATGTGGTATTGTAATAACAAAAGATCCAGTAGATACATATGTTCCACTTTATTTGAATGACGGAAATATTACAACACAATATACAATGACACTACTAGAAGAATTAGGTCTTTTAAAAATGGACTTTTTAGGATTAAGAACTTTAACAGTTATTGCTGATACTGAAAAATTAGTTAAGCAAACAAGAAACATAGATGTAGAATATGACAAAGATATGAATGATCCTAAAGTATATAAATTATGGGCAGAGGGACAAAGTATTGGAATATTCCAATTTGAAAGTCAAGGAATGACTAACTTCATGAAAGAATTAAGACCAGACTGCTTAGAAGATATAATTGCCGGAGTTTCACTATATAGACCAGGACCAATGGATCAAATTCCTAGATATGTAAAAGGAAAACAAAATCCAGGACACAATGAATATACACATCCAGCATTAGAACCAATTTTAAATGTTACTTATGGCTGTATGGTTTACCAAGAACAGGTAATGCAAATTGTAAGAGATTTAGCAGGATATTCACTTGGAAGAGCCGATTTAGTTAGAAGAGCAATGGGAAAGAAAAAACTTGATGTAATGGCAAAAGAAAGAGAATATTTTATACATGGACAAGTTGATGAAGATGGAAAAGTTATAGTTCCAGGTTGCATTAGAAACGGAATAGATGAAAAATCAGCAAACAAAATATTTGATGAAATGGCTGAATTCGCTAAATATGCATTTAATAAGTCTCATGCAGCTGCATATTCTGTAGTTTCATATAGGACTGCATATTTAAAAGCATATTATCCAGAAGAATTTATGGCTGCCACATTAAATAGCTATTTAGGTAATTTAGACAAAGTTCCAATATACATAGATGAATGTAAAAGATTAAATATAGAAATATTAAAACCAGATATAAATAAAAGTTATACCAAATTTACTGTACAAGATGGAAAAATTAGATTTGGACTAGGAAGTATAAAAAATGTAGGAATTGCAGCAATAGATACAGTTATAGAAGAACGTAATAAAAATGGTGAATTCAAATCATTTACAGACTTTTGCGAAAGAATACAAAGTGGAACAGTAAATAAAAAATGCATTGAATGCTTAATTAAAGCTGGATGTTTTGATGAAATGAATCAAACAAGAGCAACGCTTTTAGCATCATTTGAGAAAATACTAGACACAATAAACAACAAAGGAAGAAATTCTATAGAAAATCAGGTTTCTATGTTTGATATAGTAGAAGAACCAGAAACAAATAAATATCAATACACAATTTTAAAAGAATTAGATAAAAAAGAACTGTTAATGCAAGAAAAAGAAATGCTTGGAATTTATATTTCAGGACACCCATTAGAAAAAATAAAAGACATAATAAAAAGAAAAACAAATATAAATTCTATTCAAATTAAGGATTTAAATGGAGAAAATATAGCTGGATTTAAAGATGGGCAAAATGTAAAATATGCAGGAACAATTACATCAATTAAGAAAAAATATACAAAAAGAAATACAATTATGGCATTTGTAACTGTAGAAGATTTATATGGAAATGTAGAAATAGTGGTATTTGACAGTATATATTCAAAATGTGATAATATATTAATTGAAGAAAATGTTGTATTAGTAGAAGGAAGATTAAGTATAAAAGAAGATGAAGACGCTAGAATTATTGTACAAAATATCAAAGAATTTTCAGAAAATGATAATGAAGAACATAAAAGAAAAAATGCAGTATTAATAGATATAACAGAATTAACCGAAAACCAAAAAAATAAATTAAAAGGTGCAATTAGATTCTTTTCAGGAGATAGAGTAAATTTAAAAGTTTTTGTAATAGACAAGGCAGAAAAAAAATCATGTGGAGCAATTTTTGCAACAGATGAAATTATAGAGCAATTTAAAGAAATTGTTGGAGGAGAAAATGTTGAATTCGAATAAATCTAAAACGTATTCAGAACAAGAAGTTATGGAATGCTTTTGGAAAAAAGTTGCTGGAAAGAAAATGGTACAAACAGGATTATTAAAATATGTGAGACCACTAAATTATAAAACTGATGAAAAGACTGTAATAGTAAATAAAAACATACCAATATTAGATTTAAAAAACAATAATTTAGAAGAGTTTCAAAAGGCTCTAACAAGATATGTAAATACCTTTTTCCAAAGCGATTTATATTGGGCAAATCCTATTACATCATGTCTTGATAATTACGACAAATTAATTCATGCAATATCAACAATATGGTTAAATGCAACAGCTGATGATTTCCTAAAACCAATAGAATTTGTAAATAGATATACAGACTTTTTGAAAGATCAAACATTTGAGATGTATAGAGAACCTAAAAAAATAACTGAAATTCAATCACTAAAAGGTTGCAACATAGAAATTATAAATGATGAACAGGAAGAATTTCAAGAAACGCCAACAGCGATAAATTTAATAATAAAGAAGAACGATTTTGAGAAAAAAATGCCTAGAATAGCTTATGGAATTAGTAATGGCATAGCTTATATATACGGAATACAAGGAATAAAAACATATGAAGAAGATTCACCAGAAATAAAAAAAGTAAATAGAAGCAGATATCAATTAAATAACTTAGAAAATATACCAGAAGACTATCAAAGTCTTTTCTTAAGGCAAGAACCATATTCATACTTAAGTTTATTTATTTTTCTAAGTATGGCAAAACATCAAGGAATAAATAAAGTTGCTTTTCCATCATTTTTACCTATGAGATATGAAAGCAAAGAAAAATTTATTGAAGAAACATATAAGAGAAAACATGGAAAAATAAATAATGATTCAAATGATGCTAATAAAGAACATAAGAAATTACTAAAAGAAGAAGAAAAAGAAAAAAATGAACATCAACGTATACAATATAATATTACAAATAAATTTTTAGCATATATGGCAAGAATGGAATGCGATGTTCTAGGAATAAAAATATCTGCAACCCCAGAACAAACAAATGGAACTCTAATTGCCGATATATCGAAAATGAAACCAGATTTACAAACTAATATAATATTTTATGAGATTGACAAAAAAATTGAACACTTATTAAAATCATATAATAGAGAAGAAAATCAATATAGATAAAAACGTAAAATACTTGTAATTCCAAAAAACGGAGGATAAATTGAAATGAATACAGAAGAAAATTTAAATATATCTAAAGAAGAAATAAATAAAAGTATAGAAATTATAAGAAAGTTATGGAAATATTATAGTGATAAAATTGTTGGACAAAAGAATTTAGGATTATCACTGATAATATCGATGATTGCAAATGGACACATATTATTAGAATCAGTTCCAGGTCTTGCTAAAACAACTGCGGCAAAGATTATAACAGATGCAGTAGCTGGAAAATTTTCAAGAATACAATGCACACCAGACTTATTACCAAGTGATATCATTGGAACACAAACTTTTAATTATTCCACAAATGAATTTGATACAAAATTAGGACCTGTATATGCAAATTTTGTATTGCTAGACGAAATAAATAGATCTAGTGCAAAAACTCAAAGTGCAATGTTAGAAGCTATGCAAGAGCATCAGACAAGCATTGGAGGCACAATATATAAAATGCCAGAGGTATTTATTGTAATAGCAACACAAAACCCAATTGAGCAAGAAGGAACATATTTATTATCAGAAGCACAATTAGACAGATTTTTGATAAAAGAAAAACTAACCTATCCAAATCCAGATGAAGAATTAGAAATTTTAAATAGAATAGAAAATGATACTTTTATAAAAAATGAACCAATATTAAATTTACAGGATGTAACATTTTTACAAAATGTAGCTAAAAAAGTTTACATAGATAATTCAGTAAAAAGATATATCGTTGATATTATTAATGCAACGAGAAATACAACTAAACTAATTTCTAAAGATTATTCAAAATATGTAACAATGGGCTCAAGTTCTAGAGGTGCAATAGCTTTTATGCAATGTTCAAAAGCTTTAGCTTTAATTAGAGGAAGAACATATGTAATACCAGAAGACGTAAAGTCATTATCATATAGCATACTTAGACATAGAATAGAACTAAATTATGCAGCAATAGCTGATAATATTAGTGTTGAAACTATAATAGATCAAATAATGGGGGCGGTAAAAACGCCATGATTATGAATTATATAAAAAAAATAAAAGCTAACATATCAATATATGCAAGTAAGAAAACTGCCAATATACTAGATGGAGCATATAAATCAATTTATAAAGGCAGAAGTATGAATTTTGAAGATCTTAGAGAATATGTTATTGGAGATAATATAAAAGATATCGATTGGAAAGCTTCAGCTAGAAGCGGGAACCTTTTAATTAAGCAATATATTGCAGAAAAAAAGCATAATATAATGTTAATCTTTGATGCAGGGAAAAAAATGCTAGCAGACACAAAAAAGAACGAAGTAAAAAAAGATGTTGCAATAATTGCAGGAGGTACAATTGCTTACTTAGCTAACCAAAACGGAGATTATGTAGGTGCAATTTACAATCAAAATGATAATGTATCTTATTTTCCTTTCAAAGAAGGTATTTTTAATATAGAAAAAATATTATCTCAATATGATAGTGACATTCAAAAAGAAAGCCCATCAAATTTAGAAGAAACTTTAGAGTATGTTTATAAAAATATAAAAAGAAGAATGATAATTTTTATAATTACAGATTTAGAAGGAATGGACAACATAAAAGAAAAAGAAATTAAAAGACTATCTGGAATGCATGATGTAATGCTTATTAATATTAGCGATGCAGATATGACTGGAGAAAACGCATTTGATATTGAAGCCGAAGGATATATTCCAAGTATATTTTTAGAAGACAAAAAGCTTCATGAATTAGAAGAAAAAAACAAAACAGAAATATACAATAAAAAGAAAAAAATATTAGAAAGACATAGAATATCAACAACAACAATTGATAATAATGCAGAAATAGTACAAAAAATAATAGAATTATTAGAAAGGCACAAAAATGCTAACATCCGTTAATTTACAAGAACCATTTTCATATTCAATATATCCGATAATAATACTATCAATACTAGTAATAATTAATATGGTTTATATAATTATTATAAAAATACATAAAAAGAATGAGAATAAAACAATAGAAATAATAGAAACACCACCTAAAAATTTGAATGCAATAAAACAGAAATATATAAAAAAGATTAATTATATTGAGCAAAAATTAAAAGAACAAAAAATTAGTGTTAGAACAGCATACCAAGGATTAAGTAGTGTTATACGTTATTTTGTATATGAAGTTACAAATATAAAAGTGCAAAATTGCACTTTAAAAGATATAGAAAAATTAAATTTTCCAATACTATATGAATTAATACAAGAATATTATGCACCAGAATTTGCTAAAATGTCATATGGAAATATACAAGAATCACTAGAAAAAACTAGAAAGGTAATTGAAAAATGGGCTTAAAATATCAATTTGTGATATATATAGGAATACCACTTTCATTAATACTACTTCTGATAAGATTTAAACAAAAAAGTAAATATAAATCAGGGAAAAAAATAGCCAATACTAAATATACTCAAAATTTACCATATTATAAAAAAATAATGAAAAAATATAAATTTTTGGCAACTAGTATAAAGATGTTTTGCATAATAAGTATTATATTATCTCTAATCTTAATTGCTAGACCGGTAAAGGTAGAAAGTTCGGAAAATATACAATATAATAGAGATATTTTTTTATGTTTAGATGTATCAGGGTCAGTAGCAGAATTAGATGCAGATATAGTAAATGAATTAAAAGAAACAGTTAAACAATTAAAAGGAGAAAGATTTGGAGTATCAATTTTTAATACATCATCAAACTTATTAATACCATTAACTGAAGACTATGAATATGTATTAGAAACATTAGACAAGTTGAAACAATCTTTAGATGCATATAATGATATAAATATGGAAAATTCGAATTACTTACAAAAATATTCTGAAGCGGGGACTTTAGTTGGAAATGAAAGTAGAGGAAGTTCGATAATTGGAGACGGATTAGCATCATGTATATATAGTTTCCCAGACACAGAAAAAAATAGAACAAGGATTATACTTTTTGCAACCGACAATGATGATGCAAGCACAAATGGACCAATTGTGACATTAGAAGAAGCTGGAAAAATCGCAAAAGAAAAAAATATAAAAGTATATGGAATATGTCCAAAAATAACTCAACCAGAAGATAAGCAAGAATTAGAAAGCGCAGTAAATATTTCTGGCGGAAAATTATATAAAGAAGATGAAGAGCCAGTTTCACAAGTAGTAAAAGAAATACAAGAAACTACTAAAAGTGAATTAAAAGGAACAAAAGAAACAAGGTTAATTGACAAACCAGCAATTCCTTTTGTTATTTTAATAACTTCTATAGGAGTTATATTTTTATTAAATAAAAAATTAAAAATTTAATGTATGAAAAATAAATAAGCATATATGCGAAATATTAATTGCCGAAAGGAACCATAATAATGATAATTTCTCCAATTATACCAATCTGGTTAATGGTAATAATTTGTTTAATATTTATAATATTAAAGAGTAAAAACATAAAAAAATATTTTAGACAAATAATTATTGTAATATTATTATTTATAATTAATTTAAGAATAATGTATCCAAATAAGAATGGGAAAGTAATGGAAACTAATTTAGATATCTTATTTGTTATAGATAATACTATAAGTATGATGGCAGAGGACTACAAAAATTCAGAAACAAGACTAGATGCTGTAAAAGAAGATTGCAAATATATTATAAATGAACTATCTGGTTCCAATTTTTCAGTAATAACTTTTGATAATTCATCTAAAATTGTAACACCTTTAACAAAAGACCAAAATATAACAATTGGAGCTATAGATTCAATGTATGCTATGGATAAATCATATGCAATGGGAAGCTCAATGAATACAGCATTAGAGGATTTAGAAGATTCTTTAAAAAGGGCAGACGAAAAAAAGGATAGAAACAGCATAGTTTTTTTTATTAGTGATGGTGAAATAACTAATGATGAAACTTTAAAATCATTTTCTAGTATAAAAAAGTATATTGTCAATGGAGCTGTTTTAGGATATGGAACCAGCGCAGGAGGATACATGAAAGTCAAAGATCCTTTGTACGAAACAGAAGAATATATAAAAGATAACGAAGACATAAATAAAAATGCAATCTCAAAAATTGATGAAAACAATCTAAAAAAAATTGCTAAGGACATGGATATAGAATATATACATATGGAGAAAAAAGAAAATATAAACTCAAAAATAAAAGAAATAAAGAATAAAGAAATTCAAAGTTTAGATAACACAGATAAATCTTTATATAATGATACATATTTTATTTTTGTAATTCCACTTGCTGGATTATTAATTTATGAATTTATAGATTATTCTAAAAAATTACATATACAACAACAATAAAATAAATTATACTCTTGAAAGGTAAAAAAATGAAAGTAAAAATACTGGTAATAATAGAAATTTTACTTGCAATAATATTGCTAAAATTTAGTATAACATTTGCATTAAATAAAAATTTCATAAATAATTATAATAATAAAAAATATAATGAAGAAGATTTAGCAATTAGTGAATTTTTAAATATAGAGCAACCATACATAGTTCATTATAATAAAGGCAATATATTATATAAAAATGGAAAATATAATGAAGCAATAGAAGAATATAATAAATCTTTAAATTTATATCCACCAGAGAAGAAAGAATGTAAAATAAGAATAAATATAGCTTTATCTAAAATAGCAATGTTAGAAAAAGATGATGAAGAACATAAAAAGAAAAATATTGAAACTTTAAAATCTGCACGATATACTTTATGTGAAAAAGGCTGTGCAAATGAAAATGATAATAATGGACACAGTAAAGATGCAGAAAAATTAAAACAAGATATTGACAAAAAGCTAAATGAGTTAGAAAATACAAATAATACACCAAGTAATCAAAATGAACCAGAAAACAAACCAGAAAATAAGCAAGAAGAAACAAAGGAAGAACAATTAAAAAAATTACAACAGGAAGCATTAAAAAATAGACAACAAGAATTAGAAAATAATGAAAGACTTTGGAACTACGATCCTTCATACATTTTATATGACGGAAAAAGATGGTAGACAAAAAGCATATAAGGAGGAAGACATGGAACATAAATTAAGTGACAAATTAAATCCAAAAGACTTTGAAGAAAGAATTTATCAAAATTGGGAAAAGAATGGATATTTTAAACCATCAAATGACAAAACTAAAGAAACATATTGCATAATGATGCCACCACCAAATGTAACAGGAAAATTGCATATGGGACATGCTTTAGATGACACTTTGCAAGATATATTAATAAGATATAAAAGAATGAAAGGCTATAGAACTCTTTGGCTTCCAGGTTCAGACCATGCAGCAATATCTACAGAAATGAAAGTTGTGCAGAAACTAAAATCAGAAGGAAAATCAAAAAAAGATTTA
The DNA here is from genome assembly GCA_947589065.1 of uncultured Clostridia bacterium. GTDB lineage: Bacteria > Bacillota > Clostridia > TANB77 > CAG-508 > UMGS1994. The sequence continues at coordinate 11,323 of CANPZM010000004.1, read as the reverse complement.
GGAAGAGATAAGTTCTTAGAAGAAGCATGGAATTGGACTAGAGAATATGGAGGAATAATACAAGAACAACAAAGAAAATTAGGATGTTCTTGTGATTGGGAGAGAAACAGATTCACTCTTGATGATGGAATGTCAGATAGTGTATTAGAACAATTCACTAGACTATATGAAAAAGGTTTAATATATAAAGGCAAAAGAATGGTAAATTGGTGTACAAGTTGTAATACATCAATTTCTGATGCAGAAGTAGAGTATAAAGAAGAAAAATCACATTTATGGCATATAAGATATAAAATAACAGGAACAGAAGACCAGTATATTATAGTAGCAACAACAAGACCAGAAACTATGCTCGGAGATACAGCAGTTGCAGTACATCCAGACGATAAAAGATATAAAGACTTAGTAGGAAAAACTTGTATTTTACCTATTATGAATAAAGAAATTCCAATAATTGCAGACGAATTTGTTGAAAAAGAATTTGGAACAGGTTGTGTAAAGATAACACCAGCACATGATATGAATGACTATCAAGCAGGATTAAAACACAACTTAGATATAATTGAAGTATTTGACGAAAACTTTAAAATGGGTGGACTAGTACCAGAATATGAAGGTATGGATTTATTAGATGCTAGGAAAAAGATTGTAGAAAAACTTGAAGAAATAGGAGCACTAGTAAAAACAGAAGAATATATGCATAATGTAGCAAAATGTGAAAGATGTAAAAATACAATAGAACCTAAGATTTCTACACAATGGTTTGTTAATATGAAAGACTTAGCAAAAAGAGCAGCAGATAGTGTAAGAAATGGAGAAACAAGATTTATTCCACAAAGATATGAAAAACAATATTTTAATTGGTTAGATAATATTCAAGATTGGTGCATATCTCGTCAACTATGGTGGGGACATAGAATACCAGCATATTACTGCAATGAATGTGGAAACATAAATGTTGCTAAAAAAATGCCTGAAAAATGTAGTAAATGTGGAAGCACTAATTTAGTTCAAGATGAAGATACCTTAGACACATGGTTTAGTTCAGCATTATGGCCATTTTCAACACTTGGATGGCCTAATAAAGAAAATGAAGACTATAAAGATTTCTACCCAACTCAAACACTAGTAACAGGATTTGATATTATAACATTCTGGATTTCAAGAATGATGACACAAGGATTAGAATTGACAGATGAAGTTCCATTCAAAGATGTATTAGTTCATGGAATAGTAAGAGATAATATTGGAAGAAAAATGTCAAAAACATTAGGAAATGGTGTTGACCCATTAGATGTTATAGAAAAATATGGAACAGATAGTTTAAGAATGTCATTAATTTTAGGAACGACACCAGGAAATGATATAAGATATAGTGATGAAAAAGTAGAATCAGCAAGTAATTTTGCAAATAAATTATGGAATGCATCTAAATTTGTTTTAATGCAATTAGAAGATATAAATCAATTTAAAGAAAATTCAATAGAAGAATTAGACCTTAACAACATGATAGATGTTGATAAATGGATAATATCAAAACTAAACACACTAATTAAAGAAGTATCAATTAATATAGACAATTATGATTTAGGAGTTGCCATTCAAAAAGTATATGATTTCATAAAAAATGACTTCTGCGATTGGTATATAGAAATAGTAAAACCACGTTTATATAATAAAGAAGATGAAACAAGATATACAGTTCAATATATATTAAACTATACACTCTGCACATCATTAAAATTATTACATCCATTTATGCCATTCATAACAGAAGAAATTTATTCAAAATTGTATCACAAAGAAGAAAGCATAATGATGAGTCAATGGCCAGAATATAATGAGAAACTAAGATTTGAAAAAGAAGAAGAAATGACATCAGAAATAATGAATGTAATAGTTGAAATACGAAACATTAGAAGTAAAATGAATGTACATCCAAGTAAAAAAACAAAATTGATTTTTGTGACTAAAACTGCACAATCAGAAATTGAAAAATCAAGAACATTCCTAGAAAAATTAGGATTTGCAAATGAAATAAAAATTCAAGAAAATAGTGATAATATACCAGAAAACGCAGTTGCAATATTGTCTCCAAATATGGAAGTACATATACCATTTGAAGAATTAGTAGATATTGCAGAAGAAAGAAAAAGATTAGAAGAAGAAAAGAAGAAATTAGAATCAGAAGTAGCAAGAGGAGAAAAAATATTATCAAATCCAGGATTTATAAGTAAAGCACCGGAAAGCAAAATAAATGAAGAAAAAGAAAAATTGGCAAATTACAAAGAATTACTTGAAAGCGTAAAACAAAAATTAGAGAAAATTTAATAAATTTTAAAAATAAAAAACTCAATTAAGAACAAAACTTGATTGAGTTTTTTTTCATATTTGTCGAAAAATGGCTAAAAGATTACAAAATTCGCCAAAGGAAAAAAATGGAAAAAGTAGAATATAAAATGTATAAAATTCTTAAGGAGTCATATATGAAAATTGATTTTAATGAAAAGGACAAGCTCTTAAAATTAAAAATTGATGATGAAATAGATCATCATAGAGCAGAAAGTTTAAGGAGGGTAGCAGATTATGAAATTCAAAGACGTAATCCTAAAAAAGTTATACTTGATTTTAATAATGTTTTTTTTATGGATAGTGCCGGAATCGGAATGGTAATAGGAAGGTATAAAACAGCATCAATGATTGGAGCAAAATTAGAAATGATAAATGTCAAAGAAAATATCAAAAAAATTTTTGAGATGACAGGAATTTTAAAAATAATTCCAATCATAGAGGAGGAATGCAATGAATAAAAAAAAGTATGATAATGAGATGAAACTAGAAATAATGAGTAAATCGTCAAATGAGGCATTTGCTAGAATAACAGTTTCAGCTTTCGCATCACAATTAGATCCAACAATAGAAGAACTGTCAGATATAAAGACTGCAGTATCTGAGATAGTTACTAATTCTATAATTCATGCATATGACACAAGTGATGAAATAATAAAAATACATAGCATGATAGAAGATAATAGCATAACAATAGAAATATCAGATACAGGGAAAGGCATAGAAGACATAGAATTGGCAAGAAAGCCACTATACACTACAAAGGCAGAATTAGAAAGATCAGGTATGGGATTTACAATTGTTGAAACCTTTATGGATGAATTGAAAATAGAATCAATTTTGGGCTTAGGTACAAAAATAACAATGAAAAAAATAATACATAATTGTGAAGAAAATAATTTAGAAAGTGAAAGTTAGGAGAGAGGATTTTGTATGAAACTACAATAGACGAAATCTTAGAAGCACAAAATGGAGATACAGAAAAGCTAAACGATATTGTAGAAAGAAATGCAAGATTAATATGGAGCATAGTAAAAAGATTTCAAAATAGAAAATATGAAACAGAAGATTTGTTTCAAATAGGTGCGATTGGTTTAATAAAATCAATAAAAAAATTTGATAAAGAATATGATGTTAAACTTTCTACTTTTGCTGTTCCATACATATTAGGGGAAATTAAAAGATTTCTAAGAGATGACGGAATGGTAAAAGTAAGTAGAAATTTAAAAGAGCTAAATACTAAAATTAATATGTTAAATAAAGAATATGAAAAGCAAGGAAAAGAATTAACTTTAGAATTAATGCAAGAAGAATTAAAAGAGTCAAAAGAAAATATTCTTATGGCAATGGAAATAGAAAACAATATAAAGTCAATGGATGAAGAAATATATAAAGAAAATGAAGAAAATACTTTATATAATCAAATAAAAGTGGAAAGTCATGAGGAGAAAACAATAAATAAAATAATATTAAAAGATGAATTAAAAAGACTAAATGAAAAAGAACGAAATATAATTTTATTAAGATACTTTTATAATAAAACTCAAAATGAAATTGCTAAAAACTTAGGTATAAGCCAAGTACAAGTATCAAGAATAGAAAAGAAAATATTGCTCAAAATGAGAGCAGATATAGGGGAGAAAAATTGAAAATCATAGAAAAAATAACAAGCCATTATTCAACAATTTTGTTTACTACTATAATTTTATCTTTTATAGTAATTCCTTTAGCTTTTACACAAAAATTTATTATTGATGAAGATACTCAAAAAATACAAATAGAACTTGAAGAGCCGGAAATAGACTTTAGCGCAAACTATAAAAATATAAATTTATTACACACAGCAGATAAAAAAGTGGAAAATGTGGATTTTGAAGAATATTTAGTACATGTTGTTGCAGCAGAAATGCCAGTTAATTATGAAATGGAAGCACTAAAAGCTCAGGCAACAGTAGCAAGAACATATACTTTATATCAAATGCAAAATGGAGGAAAACATAAAGAAGCTGATATTTGTGATAATTCACAATGTTGTCAAGCATGGATTTCAAAAGAAAAAAGATTTGAAAAGTGGGAAGATAATCAACAAGAAAAATGGGATAAAATTAGAAAAGCTGTATACTCATGTGCAGGAGATATAGTTACATATAATGGAAAACCAATTGATGCATTTTTTCATTCTAACAGTGGAGGAACCACGGAGATTCCAGTAAACGTATGGGGAGGAAGTAACTTTCCATACTTACAAGTTGTTGAAACAAGTGGAGAAGATGAATACTCACAATACTATTCAGAAGTAGAATATACAACATCAGAAATAGAAAAGAAAATGAAAGAAAATTATAAAGATTTTTCAATTGATTGGAAAAGCAAAGAGCCAATTAAAATTTTAGAGTATACAGAAAGCAATAGAATAAAAAAGATAAAAATAGGTAATAAAAATATTTCCGGAGTCGAAGCAAGAAAAATATTTGAACTAAAATCTGCAAATTTCACATATACCAAAAAAGATAATAAAATAAAATTTCAAGTAAAAGGTTATGGACATGGTGTAGGACTAAGTCAAACAGGAAGCAATACTCTGGCAAAACAAGGAAAAGATTATAAAGAAATAATACATCATTTTTATAAAGATGTAGAAATTCAAAATATAAAAGATAAATAAATATACTCTAAATTCTTCCGTATATTTTTAGAAAAAATGGAAATACTTGTTATAAACAATAAAAAATATAGGAGGAAATTATGAGAGGAAAAAGATATCAAAGTTCAGAAATAAATAAACAAAAAGTTTACTATATTGTAGGAATAGGAATATTAATATTTTTAATTGCATTTATATTTGCACTTTCTTTATATAAAACAAAACAAAATGCCAATAGCGAAATAGCTCAAATGGAAAACATAACAACATCAGATGCTACGATTGTTAGTTCAACAGAAGATAAAACGATAAATGAAGTAAATAGTGAAAACGAAGTAGAAAGTATTGCAATAAAAACAGAAGAAACAATTCCTAAAACAACAAAATCGACCCAAACAACGTCTAAAACTGAAAAAAAAGAAGTAGAAGTAACACCAACGCCAAAACCAGTTGAATTACATTTCATTGTGCCGGTTGAAGGAGAAATATTAAAAGATTTTTCTGATTCAAGTCTTGTATATTCTGAAACTTTAGAAGAATGGACAGTCCATCTAGGAATAGATATAAAATCAGAAAAAGGCAGTGCAGTCAAGGCATCAGAACAAGGAACAGTTGAATCTATAAAAAATGATCCAAGATACGGAACAACAGTAACAATATCTCATGAAAACGGATATAAGACAATATATTCAAATCTTTTATCAGCCGAGTTCGTATCAGAAGGACAAACAGTAGATAAAGGACAAACTATAGGTTCAGTAGGAGATAATGCTGCATATGAAATTGCAGATGAACCACATTTACATTTTGAAATGAGTAAAGATGGAGAAACAGTAAATCCATCAAATTATTGGGAAAAAAAATAAAGTGCTAAGATGAAGTGAAGTTGTTGCTAAATTTTTTATATAATAGGAAAGCTCTAATTTCCTATTATATAAAAAATTAAAATTAACAATTTGGATTCACTTCAACGCACTTTATTTTTTTTCTTCAAATTTTGGAATTAAAAATTTTATAATTAAAAATAAATAAACTATTCCGAATATAAAACCAGCAAAAACATCAGTAGCATAATGTACCCCTAGATATATTCTACTAATTCCAATAAAGAAAATTAGTGTAAATAATAAACAAACTAAAACATTGCGAAACATTGATTTTTTAACATTATGAACAATATAATAAATTATCAATCCATAAAAAATTACAGCTACGACTGTATGTGAACTAGGAAAACTATATGATGTTTCTGAAGCAAACAAAAAAGTTTGAGAAGGACGAGGTCTATGTACTAATAGTTTAATTATATTATTTAAAATTAATCCTCCCAAAACAGTTATCAAAAACACCTTAAAAAATTTCTTATTTTTAAACAATACAGCTATACAAACAAGTGATGCCACAATAAATAACGGAGAAGCAAAAGTCGTAATAAATTTCATAATTGTGATTATAATTGAATTTGTACCAAATAAAGACATTATAAATTGATAAATTGATAAGTCAAATAAAATCATGAATTATAAAATCCTTTCTTAATAATAAAAAATTATAATATATGAAAATGTAAAAATCAATGTTGATTTTTAGTAAAAAACGTGATAGCATACATCTAACTAAAAATCCTCAGCACAAAAAAAGGGAGGTTAACTTGTATGATTATTGAGTTACCCAGAAACTTTTCAAGTTCAACAAAAGAAAGACACGCAATTGTGCGGTCCGATGGGATCTTAGAAATAAAAGGACATTGTGATTTTGGCAAACTTATGGCAGATATTGCTTACAAAATGAAAGGAAGAAAAGTGTGTAGATATTGTCATAGAAAAATAGATCCACAAAAAATGACTATAGACCACTTATATCCTCAAGAATTTGGAGGCATATCTATTACGAATAATCTTGGACCTGCTTGCGCAAATTGTAATAGAGATAAAGCTAGTTTAAATGAGGCTGAATACATTGTTATGAGAGCCTTATCAAGCAAAAGAGATAAAGAAATCTATTACAAGGAACGTATAAATGCTAAAAATAAGAGAAAATACAATTGCTTAATCAACCCAGGATTTGACTTACCAGCTGAATGGATTGAATTACGCAATGCAAAAAACTTTAATAAAGTTGGTCCATCAAAATTTTACAGGAAATGCAGGAACTACAAGCGAGCAAGAAGCTTTATCCAAAAACATAAGAAATTGCCAAAACCGGTTGTTATTTCTAAGAATGGTATTATTTTAGAGGGAGAATCTATATATCATGCGGCGCGGGATGAACACATTACTTGGATTCCAGTTGTAGTATTGGAAAATGTAATAGTCTTGCTATGATGAGAAAAAGATTTATCCAATGAAGGACTTCAACCAAGTTGAAGTCCTATTCTTTGTACTATAGGAAAATTCTCTAAATTACCTATAATATAAATCATTACACAGAAAAATTGTTATACAATTTTTCACGGACGAACAAAGACGTGGACTTTCAAATGTTATAAATAGTGAAAATGCTAATAATGTTCGCTTTTTTCTAAAAATATATGAAATTAATATAAGAAAAGCAACATAAAATTTACTTGAAAAAGGCTTTAAAACATTGACCAAAGCCCTTTATTTATATTATAATATATATATAAATAAATATATATATATTTGTTTAAATTTAAAGGAAAGGAGGAGGAAGCCTATGACAAAGAATAGCAAAAGAGTCCTAATGGTTACTGCTTTATTTTTGACGCTTATTGCCACTATATTTCTTTTAGGAACCAAGTCTCATGCTGCTACAGCAGGTACAATAAATGTAGAAAAAATGTATTCAAAAGGAGATGGCACATATGGCAGTTTAGAACAAGATGGATGGGAAATTGAGAAAAAAGGGCATGACTATATTTTTAGGATGAAAGATTTAACAGCAGAAAGTATTAGTTTGCCATATGACGATGCAGATGAGAACAAAGACATCGTAGAATCCTTTAAACCACGTGAGACCTCTATTACTGTTGAAATATACGGTAATAACACTCTTAAAGCAAAAAATATTGCTTTAAATGGACATTACGTAAAAGCAATAACATTCAAAGGTGATGGTAATCTTACAATAACCGGATTCCAAGGTATCTCAATGAATCCAGAACAATATGTAAGATTTGAAACTACAGGAACAATAAACATTAATACAAACCATAATTGCTTAAATATAGCAACAAACCTTGATATTATTGGTGGTAAATACGTTTTAAAATCTAACTTTGAAGCAATAGCAATGAGTGATACCCTAAACATGAAAAATACTACTATTACAGCTGAAGTTACTAGTAACAACGAAGTAATAGAATCATATAGTGGTAAATTAAACGCTGAAGATTGTGTATTAACCTTAAAAGGTGGTAGACACAATATTGCAGCAAACGAAATTTATATGAAAGGTTGCACAATAAAAGATGATGGCGTTGGAGCAACAGGAACATCAATATATTGTGGAACAAATTACAAATCAGATTCAAGAAATGTAACTACTTCATATTGCAAACTTGAAAAATGTAATATTAACCTTTCAGGAAAAATGAAAGTAATGCAAGTAGATGCTAACTTAGATATTGTTGATACTACAATTGTTGCAACATCAAATGAAAGAGAATCAGCAACTATTGAAGCAAGAGATAATGTAACAATAACAGGAAATTCTAAGCTAGATATAACTACAAAAGGAAATGGAATTATCAGCAAAAGAGAAAAAACAGGAACAGTTTCTTTTGGACCAAAAACAGATGTAAAAATAAAAACTATGCTTAAAGCAGTAGCTAGCGGAGCTGTAGACTGCTATGGTGTATTTGGAGCTAACATTGTTGTAAAAAACGGAGCTCAACTTGAAATCCAAGCTGCTAACTGCGCTTTTTGTCAAAAACCAACTTTTGAAGCTGGACCATATTATGTATCTACAAGTAAATATGCAGAAGGATATGATGCAAAAGCAAAAAGCAAAGAATATGTTAGAATGTTCCATTCTGAAGCAAGATATGTAAAATTAGTTTATGATGCTGGAGACAGCGAAGGACCAACAATAAGTGGTGATGGTCTATATAATGGTAAGGTATATTGTACAATGCCAACATTAACATTTACAGATAAATCAGGAGTATCATTTATTTATGTTAATGGTGAAGAAAAATATAGAGGCGGTGACACAACTGTAAAAATTTCAGTTCATCCACAAAATAAATATAGCAAAGAAATCATTGCTACAGATCTTTTTGGAAATGAAACTAAAATGTCAATTACAGTATATCTTGATCACAAAACTGAAGTTGTTAAAACTAATGTAGTTAAAGAAACTTGCACAACAACAGGTTCATATACAAATAAATATATTTGTAGCCGTTGTGGAAAAACTATAAAAACAGAAAAAATAACTACTCCAGCAATTGGTCATCAATTTGACGATTGGAAAATAAATGGAGGATACAAAGAACATTCTTGTTCAATTTGTGGCTATGTTGAAAGACAACAAGCTGCAGAAGATATAGCTGAAACAGATGTTATACTTTCTACAACATCATACACATATGATGGAAAAGCAAAAACTCCAGTAATTACTGTAAAAGATGCCAATAAAAAACTAGTTAATGGAAAAGATTATTCAGTAAAATACAGTAACAATGTTGATGTTGGAACAGCAACAGTAACAGTTACAGGAAAGAATGATTATAAAGGAACAGTTAAAGAAAACTTTACAATTAAAAAAGTTTCAGATAGCATAACAGCATCAAATGTTAATAAAAATTATTCTTCACTAGCACAAAGCTTCTCAATAGGAGCAAAACATACTGGTGATGGAAAATTAACCTATAAGAGCAATAATAGCTCAGTTATTGTAGATAGCAATGGAAAAGTAACAATAAAAGCAGGATTTGCTGGAAGTGCAACAATTACAATAACATCTGCAGAAACAAGCAAATATACTAAAGCAACAAAAAATATAACAGTTACAGTTAAAAAAGGAACAGATAGCATAACAGCATCAAACATTACAAAAGCATATTCAGCACAAGAACAAAGCTTTTTAGTAGTTGCAAAACATACAAGTAATGGAAAACTATCATATAGAAGCAATAATAGTTCTGTAAAAGTAGATGCTTCTGGAAGAGTAACATTAAAAGCAGGATTCAATGGAAAAGCAACAATAACAATAACATCAAGCGCAACAAGCCAATTCAATTCTGCAACAAAACAAATTACAATTACTGTTACAAAACCAGTTCAAAAAGCTGTTAATAATACTATTACTGCTGGAAACTTTACAAAAACATATTCTACTAAAGCACAAAGCTTCTCAATAGGAGCAAAACAAAAAGGAAATGGAACTTTAACATATAAGAGCAACAACAGTGCTGTAAAAGTAGATGCTAAAGGTAAAGTTACAATAAATGCAAAATTCATAGGAAAAGCAACAATAACAATAACATCAAGTGCAACATCTGCATACAATAAAGCAACCAAGACAATTATCATTACAGTAAATCCACCAAAAATTAATTTATCAAAATTAACAAATTCAAAAGGATTAAAAATGGTAATAAAATGGGCAAAGAATACAGCTTGCACTGGATATCAAATTCAATACTCAACAAATAAAAACTTCAAAAGCGGAGTAAAAACAGCAACAGTTAAAAATGGAAGCACAGCTTCAACAACTGTAAAGAAATTAGCTAAAAATAAAACATACTATGTTCGTATCCGTGGATACAAAACAGTATCAGGAACAACATTATATTCTGCTTGGAGTGGAGTAAAGAGTATTAAAATTAAAAAATAACGCATAATTAAAAGAAGCCATTAGTACAGATTGTACTGATGGCTACTTTTTTATATTATAGGAAGTTCAGAGAACTAAAAAACTCACATTGCTCAGAAAAAGTTAATTAAATTACTATAAACTAGAAATTATAAAAAGCTAATAAAAAGCTAAAATAAACTATTGAACTTATTGTTAAAGAATGATAAAATAATTTAAAATTTTCTGACGGAAAGCAGTTTTAACTCCTAACCGAAAGAGCTAAAAATGGATTACTAGAACTGCGTCAAATTTAAATGATGCAGTTTTTTTATATTATAGGAAAATTCTTCGAATTTCCTATAATATAAAGCATTCCACAGAAAAATTGTTATACAATTTTTCGCGGACGAACAAAGACGCGGACTTTAAAATGTTATAAATAGTGAAAATGTTAATAATGTCCGCTTTTGTTCTGTATAGGAAAATTCTTCGAACTTCCTATAATATAAAGCATTCCACAGAAAAATTGTTATACAATTTTTCGCGGACGAACAAAGACGCGGACTT
>CANPZM010000003.1 GCA_947589065.1 uncultured Clostridia bacterium | reverse complement strand
CTGAACTTCCTATAATATAAAGCATTCCACAGAAAAATTGTTATACAATTTTTCGCGGACGAACAAAGACGCGGACTCTAAAATGTTATAAATATCGAAAATGTTAATTATGTCTGCTTTTGTTCTATAAATAAAATTTTAAAACAAATTAGCAGTCTAATATTGACATTGCTAAAAATGAGATGTATAATATCAATTGTAAAAAGAAATAATTATTAATATAACACATGTGCATAGCCTTGAATAAAGGTGTCAACACATAAATTTAAAGGAGGAATGTATTATGATGTTAGTACCAAGAAGAGGAAATTTTTTTGATGAGCTTTTTGATGATTCTATGTTATCAAAAAAGGATACAAAATTTATGAAGACAGATATTAAAGAAAAGAATGGTAATTATATTTTTACAATTGATGTTCCCGGATTTGAAAAAGAGGGAATAGATATTGAATTAGATCAAGGATATCTAATTGTATCTGCAAAAACGCAAAAAGATATTAACGATGAAGATGAAGAAGAAAATTATGTATATAGAGAAAGATATTGTGGAGAATGTTCAAGAAGCTTTTATGTTGGAGAAGGTATAACTGAAGAAGATGTTAAAGCAAACTTTAAAAACGGAATTTTAACAATTACTATTCCTAGTAAAAAAGAAACAGAAAAAGAAAATAAAAAGCATATTCAAATTGATTAAAAATTTCAAGCACGCTCTACTAAAAAAGGAGCGTGCTGATTTTTAGATTAAAAGTAGATTATATAAATATAAACAAAGGTGGTGATAGTATTGAATACTGAAAAACTAACACAAAAATCTATTGAAGTAATTCAAAATGCACAAAATATAGCAATTGATAATCAAAATCAACAAATTGAGCAAGTGCATATTTTATATTCTTTGATAACTGTTCAAGATAGCTTAATTAAACAAATTTTAAAAAAAATGAATGTTGCGGATAATTTTGAAGAAGAAATAAGAAAAGAAATTGAAAAATTGCCTAAAGTCACGTCTTCACGAGAAATTGATAAAATATATGTAAGTCAAGATGTAGATGCAGTAATTAGCGATAGTGAAAAAATTTCTCAAAAGATGAAGGATGAATATATTTCTGTTGAACACATAATGATTGCACTGTTTGATAAAGCTAATACAAAATTAAAAGAAATTTTTAGAATATATAATGTAACTAAAAATGAGTTTTTGAAAGTTTTAGCTGATGTAAGAGGAAGTAGTAGAGTAACATCAGATAATCCAGAAGAAACATATAATGTTTTAGAAAAATATGGTTCAGATTTAGTTCAATTAGCAAAAAATCAAAAACTTGATCCGGTTATTGGAAGAGATGATGAAATAAGAAATGTAATAAGAATTCTTTCAAGGAAAACAAAAAATAATCCATGTTTAATTGGAGAACCTGGAGTTGGAAAGACGGCTATTGCAGAAGGATTAGCTTTAAGAATTGTTAGAGGGGATGTCCCAGAAGCTTTAAAAAATTGTACAATTTTTTCTTTAGATATGGGTGCTTTAGTTGCAGGAGCAAAATATAGAGGTGAATTTGAAGAAAGGTTAAAAGCAGTTCTTCAAGAAGTAAAGAAGAGCGATGGAAAAATAATCTTATTTATAGATGAACTTCATACAATTGTTGGTGCTGGCAAAACTGATGGAGCTATGGATGCCGGAAATCTTTTGAAGCCAATGCTTGCAAGAGGAGAATTACATTGTATTGGAGCTACAACATTAAATGAATATAGAAAATATATTGAAAAAGATCCAGCTTTGGAAAGACGTTTTCAACATGTATTAGTTGATGAACCTACTGTTGAAGATACTATTTCTATATTAAGAGGTCTTAAAGAAAGATATGAGGTTTATCATGGTGTTGAAATTAGCGATAATGCGATAATTGCAGCAGCTACTTTATCACATAGATACATTTCGGATAGATTTTTGCCTGATAAAGCAATAGATTTAATTGATGAGGCTTGCTCATTAATAAAAACTGAGATGCAGTCAATGCCAACAGAACTTGATGAAATATCTCATAAAATAACTCAATTGCAAATAGAGGAAACTGCTTTAAAAAAGGAAAAAGATGAATTATCTCAAAAAAGATTAGAATCAATTCGAAAAGAAATTGCTGAAATGCAAGAAGAATTTAATCAAATGAAAGCTAAATGGGACAATGAAAAGGATGCTATTTTAAAGGTCCAAAAATTACGTGAAGAATTAGAAAAAGTTAATTCTGAAATTGAGATGGCAGAACGAAACTATGACTTAAATAAGGCAGCAGAATTGAAATATGGTAAATTACCAGAAATTCAAAATAAATTAAAAGAACAGGAAAAGATAGCCCAAAAGTCAAAAGAAAATACTTTATTAAGGACAAAAGTTACAGATGAAGAAATAACAAGAATTATTGCAAAATGGACAGGAATACCTGTATCAAAACTTGTAGAGAGTGAAAGAGATAAAATTTTGAATTTAGATAAAATATTGCATAATAGAGTAATAGGACAGGACGATGCTGTAACAAAAGTAACTGAAGCAATAATTCGTTCAAGAGCTGGAATCCAAGATCCTAATAGACCTATAGGTTCATTTATGTTTTTAGGTCCAACAGGAGTAGGGAAAACTGAACTTGCAAAAGCTTTAGCTGAAGCATTATTTGATGATGAACATAATATTGTTAGGATTGATATGTCTGAATACATGGAAAAATATTCTGTTTCAAGATTAATTGGTGCTCCTCCAGGATATGTAGGATATGAAGAAGGTGGACAATTAACTGAAGCTGTAAGAAGAAAACCATATTCTGTTATTTTGTTTGATGAAATAGAAAAAGCACATCCAGATGTCTTTAATGTTTTACTTCAAGTATTAGACGATGGTAGAATAACAGATTCACAGGGAAGAACAGTTGATTTTAAAAATACAATTATTATTTTGACGTCAAATTTGGGCTCTGAATATATATTGGACGGAATAGATGATAGTGGAAATATTTCTAATCTAGCAGAGGAAAAAGTAAATACTTTATTAAAGCAAACATTTAGACCAGAATTTTTAAATCGTTTAAGTGAGATTATTTTATACAAACCATTGAGAAAATCTGAAATAGAAAAGATTTTGGATTTATTAATAAAAGATTTATCAAATAGATTAGAAGATAAGCAAATTGAAATAAAATTAACTGATCACGCAAAAAAATACTTAATTGATAATGGATATGATGCTATGTATGGTGCGAGACCATTAAAAAGATTTGTCCAGAAAAAATTAGAGACATTAATTGCAAAGAAGATATTAGAACAAAAAATAGTACCAAAATCTAAAGTAACAATTGATGCTAATTTAGGAGAATTAGTCATTTTAGAAAAGTAAGTAGGATAGTAAAATATAAAAACTAGAAATTTAAGTATGAAATACATTTTTATATTATAGGAAAGTTCTCTGAACTTCCTATAATATAAAGCATTGCACAGAAAAATTGCTTTAGCAATTTTTCGCGACAACAAATCTTTACGCTTCTTTGAGACCTTAAATATAAGTAGAAAAAGTTAAAAAAAGAAAAAAGTTCTCGCGAAGCGAGAACTTTTTTCTTTTAGTTTGTAATTAAAGTATTATTTTATTTTTCTGTATGGAATTCACTTAAATAATAATGACTAAGATTTTCATCATACAACATAGTATAAGAATATGCTGTAAATAAATCTTTATGTTCTTTAATGTATTCATCAATAACGTCATTATTGGGTATTTCATCAAAAGTTGTAACTTCATTTAGTAATTTTTTATTTTCAAAGTCACAATCTGAATAAATAATGCTGTTTTCATCTGAATGAACATAGGCAGTTTTTACATATACTTTATATCCATTTTCAATTTTTTCAAAACTGTCAATTACTTCATAGATGGAATCGGTATTTCCACCGCCACTTTCAGTCCAATTAGCAGTATAAATTCCGTTATTATATGTTATATTACCAATTGTGTTACTATAAGAAAAAGATGGATAAATGCCTTCATCTTTAAAATTCGTGTCCTTATATTTAAAAGCTGTACCAAAGAGAGTTGCAATGCTTTCTTTCATTTCATTTTGAGATACACTAATAATTGCTCCACCATTATTATTTGGCTTAAAATGTTCATCTTCTAGGTTCGAATAGTCATCATATTCATAATCATTGTAACCTAGATTATTCCAAGCTAATAGTAATGCTAATTCATTAGGTAAAGTATCTAAAGTAAAATCACCAAGTTGGTAAATATTAGCTTGATATTGCCCAAAATAAGGAATAATACCTTTGGCAAAATCAATTTCTTCTTTAGATAATCCAGGACTGGAATTACTATTTTCTTGTTCATTTTTATTAGAAGAAAATTTTTTATTAAATAAGAATAAAGAAGCAATAATGAAAGCTATAATAATAATTAATGAAATCAGAATAATCATTAATGTTTTATGTGTTTTGTTCAAATGAACACCTCCTAGAATATAAATAAACTGAATATTTTGTAAGTATTATATATAAAAAGAAGTATAAAAGCAAATTTAAATTAATAAAATGTAAAAAAAGAATTGACTATTTAAAATTTTAAATCTATAATTATCTTAGAAATCAAAAGGGAGGATTAAAATTATGAAAGAAAAATTAGCTGCTTTAGTAGTAAGTTTAAAAGAAAATAAAAGTAAAGCTATTGCAATAGGTGTTGTTGCATTAGTTGTTATAGTAGCTATTGTTTTAGTATTAACAACATTATTAGGAAGACCATCTTATAAAACAACAATTAAAAAGTTTGCTCAAGCGTGTAAGAGTGAAGAAAAAATGGAAAAGTTTGTTAAAAAGTATGTAGATTTAAGAGCTATATATGCTATGAAAGAAGCAGATGATCCAGAAGACTTTAAAGATGAATATAAGAATGCAAAAAAAGATGATTATAAAGATGATGACTTTGTAGATGATGTAAAAGACAGTTTTAAAAAATTTGTTTCAGAGGATGAAAAAATAAAAGTTGATGAGATTGGAAAACTAAAAGATTATGATGATGATTGTAAACAATTAAAAAAGGCAAAAGTAACATTAAAAAATGATGATGGAGACGATTTAGACGTAACAATAATATTCTATAAAGGAAAAATGGTTAGTATGACATATGCAGGAATGTATGATTTACTAAAATAAAAAATATAAAAAATTATAAAAAAACGAATTCATAATTTTCTATGAATTCGTTTTTTCTATAATTTGTTCTAATAAACATGCTAATTTGGAATTTCTTGTAAGCATTTTAACATAATAATTTCTAAATCTGAATAGTCATAAACTGATTTAACACAGGCTTCAAAGATTTCTTTTGGAGACGAATTCTTTAGATTTAATATATAATGGTTTTTAAATGCTAATTCTCTAATAAATTCACGTATTGTTCTTCCATTTCCTTCTCGAAAAGGGTGTAAGACATTTAGTTCAGCAAGATAATAACTTAAACGTTTAGCTAAATCAACTTTAGGGAGACCAGCTAAATAACTTTCTGATTTTAATTGTTCTAATAATTTATCTAATTGTTCATCAATAAATTCCCAATTGGCAAAAATAAAATTGTCTTTGCTAATATTTTCTACCCTAAGTTTTCCAGCAAATGGATAAATATCTTCAAATAAAAACTTATGTATGTTTAAAAAATGATTTTTATCAAATTTTTGAATTTTAGTGTTTTGCCTTAATATGTATGATTTTGCTAAAACTAGTTGTCTTTCTAGTCGAGATAACTTTTTATTATCATGTATATTTAAATTATTCACTAGTACATCTGAGTTGGGATAGCAATATATTGAATTTCTTGGAGAATCAAAATTATTCATATCTAATTAACCTTTCTAAAAAATAAATATAGCCTGAATTATATTTTCAAGCTATATTTATTTTAAATTATCATTTTTAATGATGTCAATCATTTCATTCATTGAAATTTCATTATTTGAATATTTTTTCAAAATTTCGACATCAGAATCAGTAATGTACATATTTTCAATTGCAAAGTCTTGTTTTAAATTTTCTATATCGAAATTAAATTTTTCTTCTTTAGACATATTAAACATATAATTCTCCTTTATATTATAGTATAAATTTGAAAACTCAATACATATTAATTATACCATAAAATCACTTAAAATGCTAGTTTTTTTGAATATTTTTGAAAGATTTTTATAATAATATATTTACATTTTTATTAAAAAAAAATATAATATTTATATATTTTTATACAAAGGAAGGGATAAAGGAAAATGAAAAATAATAAAAAAATATTGATACCAATAATTATAATCGTTGTTGTAATTATATTGGCAGTTATTGGTATTGTTTTAGTTAAAGTAATAGGAAAAAATTCTGATACGAAAAATCAACCTGTTTCATTTTCAAATGATGTAACCTCAAATACAACTGAAGAACCAGGAAACAGTAGTGAGGAGATACCAGAATTTTATAAAAAGGCCATTGAACAACTTGCTGCGGGTATGATTAATGTTGATGAAATGGATAAATTTATAAACAATTATTTTGACCCTAAAGCATTTGTTGCTTATCAAGCAATTGCTGGGGACGATGCAAAGCTTATGGAACAATATAGTAAAGTTACAGACGAAGAGGCAAAAAAAGTTACAGACGATTTAAAAAAATATAGTACTACTTTACAGATGATAAGTGGATTGGCTAATGTGGCACAAAGTAATTTGTCTAATACTACACAAAATGAAGTTTCTATGGAACCTACTAATGCTACTGAAACAAATGAAGTATCAAATAATACAGAAAATACAAATCAAACATTAGATGATTTACAAAATTTAAAAATTGAAGTAGTAAAAATAGAAAATTTACAAAAATCAGAAGTTGATGAAAATATCACTCAAGTTGAGGCTACATTGTCAATGGCTGGAGATGAGCAAAAATGTACAGTAGTATTTTATGGAGAAATTGTTATATATGTTTCAGATTCAGACGGAAAATCAATTTTAGATTCAAATTCTTTTTCAAATTCTAATGAATTAAATAATAATACTACTGAAAATACGACTACAGAAAATACTGTGGAAAATGTTTCAGAAAATGCAACCGAAAATAACATAGAAAATACAACAGGTAATACTACAACAAATAATGTAGAAAATAGCTTATCAAATGAAAATTCTATAAATATGACAACTGATAATAATATAAATGCAAATGAAAATTAATACTCTAATTAAGAGGTAGAAAATGAAGGAAAAATTTGTAAATTTAATAAAAAAGATGGGTAACCACAAAAAAATTATAATTATATTTTCTATAGTAGCTATAGTTGTTATTATTGTTACTGTAACATTTTTTATGACTGTAGGTAGAGAACCAAGTAAGTATGAAGAAAAAATAAACAAAATGGCTGATGCTTTATGCTCAGAAAATGAGATGAATAATGTAATTGAAAATTATATTGATTTAAAAGCTGCTATGGCTTGGCAACAAGCAGAACAAAAAGCAGATAAATTTAAAAAAGAGTATAATAATATAGATGAAAAAAATGTACAATTGGATAAATTAAGTGATGCACTAAAAAAGTATGCTTATCAAAATGAAATTATTTACAAAAGTATTAAAACTTCAAATATACAAAAGCCTGAGAAAAACAAAAGCAATTCAAAAATTTATACAGTTGCATTAACTTTAAAATATGAACCATTAAATGAATATTCTTATTTGGAAGATTCAACAACAAAGCAAAATGTAAAGGTTATTTTTTTCAATAATAAAATTATTGATATTTTAGATGAACGCTCTAATAGTTTATTTAAAAATGTATTGGATTTATAATGTATGTACTACAAGAAGATTTATGAGTTTTATTAATGGGCTTGAGATAATTATGTAAATATGATATAATAAATCTGATTTTTGTAAAAGGAAAGTTTTATATGAAATTAATAGCTAAAAATAAAAAATTTCTTAGATATTTTTGGATTTTTTTAATTGGAAGTTTGGCAGGATTTCTGTATGAAAATATACTTGTTTTATTTCAAAAAGGTAGTTTTGAATTGAGACAAGGACTACTATATTGTCCATTAATACCAGTATATGGTATAGGAGCAATGATATATGAGATGATTGTTCCAAAATTAAAAAGTCCATTAAAAGTATTTTTATATACAATGTTTTTTGGCGGAACTGTAGAGTATGTATGCTCTTATGTGCAGGAAGTATTGTTTGGCACAATTTCATGGAACTATACTTGGGTGACTATAAATTTTAATGGAAGAACGAGTTTATTACATGCTTTTTATTGGGGAACGGCTGGGTTAATTTATTATGAATTAATTCATCCATTATTTGATAAATTCATGAATAGGGATATTACTAAAATGCTTGCAACAGTGACAATGGTATTGATTGTATTTATATCATTTGATGTTTTAATATCTTGTTCTGCAGTTGCTAGACAAAAGGCAAGATTATTAAAAATGCCTGCCAAAACTCGTATAGACAAATTTTTAGATGAACATTACCCAGATGAAGTTATTGATAGGGTTTATACAAATAAAATTGTAGTATTGAATTCTAAAATATAGAAAACACTAAATATTGTATTTAGTGTTTTTTTATATTATAGGAAAGTTCTCTGAACTTTCTATAATATAGAGTATTCCACAGAAAAATTTATTATCTAAATTTTGTAAAAATAATTAAAAAACATTTTACAAAAAATATTTTTTTGATATAATGAGATGGAACTAAAGATTATAAGGAGGAATTTGCAATGAAATGTCCTAAATGCGGCGAAGAATTAGACAGAAAAGATAAATTTTGTAAAAAATGTGGAATAAACATAGAACAAGCTTTAAATGAAAGAGTAAAAAAAGAAGCTGAAGCTAAGGCAAAAGCTGATGTTGAAATAAAAGAAAAAATGAAAAAAGATGCAGAAAAAAGGAAGGAAAATAATGACAATAAGGCAAAAGATGTAAATGCTGAAATTTCAGATCCAGATATTGGAAAAGAAGTAGAAAAAATAAAAAAAGAATATAATGAGAAAAATATTGAAGAAAAAGTAGTACGAAAAGAAATTAAGCAAAATAAACAAAATAATAAATCTGATTTTAAAAAAATAGAAAACAAGAAAATTAAGAAGAATAATATTTTTATAAAAATTATTTTTATTTTGATAATTATTATTGTTATGGTCATAGGAATCGTTTATGGACTTTATGAGGCTGATTTATTACCTAATAATATAAATGATGCTATTGCACCAACTTTTGAAAAGGTAAATGATTTTTTACATAAAAATAAAGACTTTGATAATGAATATAGTAATGAAGAAAATACTATTGAAAATTCAACCGAGAATAAAAAGATAAATAAGATTGATGAAGAAAAAGAACTGGTATATGATTCTTATACAACTGTTTTAAATGATAAGACTTCTAGAGTTCCAAAAATTAACTTAAATTATGAACATGTAAATAGTATTAATAATGAAATTAGTAATTTAGTTGAAGATAAATTAAAAGTAAATGCAGAGGAAACACCCAAAGATGGAGATATTAGATTAATAAATGTTGATTATAGATGGTATCAAAATGACCAATTATTGTCACTTGTAGTTAAATTACAATATGAAAATGAAACAAATCAATATTATGTTTTTAATATAAATGTGTATGATGGCGAAGACGTACAAAATTCAAAAATTTTAGAAATGGCAAAAATTCCTCAAGGAAATTTTACTAGTAAATGTCTTGAAGCAACAAAAAATTATTTTGATAAATTATATGCACCAGAAAATGTGACAAATGTTAATGAGAAAGAGTATAATAAAGCTCGCGACAATTCATTACAAGAAAGCAATTTTTCTGTTGCAAATACGCAGATGTATTTGAATGATGGTGGGGAATTAATGATTGTTTCTAAAATATATAAAATGGTAGGTACAGTAGAAGATGAAAAATGCTTGAATTTAGAATATTTTGACAAAAATGTTGTAAATTCTGTTAACGATGGTGATACAAAAATTGAATCTGTAGAAAATGCTACAACAAATGATAATGAAAATAAAGATTTTAATAATGTTGTAAAAAATGAAACAAATGGTAATTCTGTATCTCCAGAGGATATATAAATATAGAAATGAAATGGACTGTGATATTTGTATTACAGTCTTTTTTTATATAATTATTATATAAAGATTAACATTCCACAGAAAAATTGCAAAAGCAATTTTTCACGGACGAACAAAGACGCGGACTTTAAAATAGTATAAATAGTGAAAATGTTAATAATGTCCGCTTTTGTTCTTTCAAGAATAATAAAATGGTGTAATATAAAAGAAATGTGTATGTTATTGTTATGATATTTTTTTAATGATATACTAAAATTGTGTTATGCGAGTAGTGTAATAATTTGTAAAAATTATACAAAATTTAATGAAAAAAAAGAAATACAAAATGGTTTTAAAATAAAATTTTAGCTAGATTTGTACTGTAAGAAGGGTTTATATATATGGAGAAAATTGGAGAAAAATTTATAGATGGGAAATTAATAAATTTGGATAAAGAAAACATGGGCAATCTAAAGAATTATGCTAGAAATATGCAAAAAAAGGAAATAGAATTAAAAAATAATCTTAATGATTATATCAATATTATGATAAATATATAGGTGATTTTATTATGAATACAAAAACTAAAAAGGTTCTAAAAAATGTTGCTAAAACAGGAGGAAAATTTACTTTAAAAGGGCTAAAATTAGCAGGAAATGGGACTCTTTCTGTTGCAGAAATTGCTTCAAAATCTGTATCCAAAGTGGCAGGTAGCAATAGTGTAAGAAAAATTCTTGCAAAATCTGGAACTTTGCTTGCTTCAGTTGCTTTTCCTGGACCTGCACTTTCAATTATAGCTATAAGTTATTTATTACAACATTGTGTACTTAATAAAAGTATTACACCAGTTGATGCTTTAAAGCAGACTTTAGGTATTTCTGAAAGAGTATTAAAAGATGTGTTAGATATTGCTTCTTTGCCTACAGTAGCAATATCAAATGAAGTTTCTAAGGTCGCAAATAAAGGAAAAGATGCATTAGATAGGTAGAATAAAAAATTGCTATGATTGACTGACTCTATGTTTTAGAAAGGAGAGAGTTATCATATGGATATTAACGAGGTTCAGAAGGATTTATCTATAACTTTAAAAGATCTGTATGAAACAGAAAGTAATAAATTATTATTATGGGCAACAATTTATCAACGTTTATGTAATGATTTGATAGAAAGTAAAGTAGAAAATTTAAGGCAATATCTTGATGAACAGATAAAAGCATATGGTATTAATCAAAAAAAATATAAAAATAAGTTAGATGAGATAATTTTTCAATATAAAGAAAAGATGCAAAAGATTGTAGAACAATATAACTCAGAATATATATATATCCAAAATGAAATAGCTTTATCTCAAAGCAATCAAAAAATTGCAGTAGCAAATTTAATATCTAGCAAGAGAGGAGAAATTAGTGCTAATGCTATAAATAATGAAGTATTAGAAAAAAAATCTACTAAAAAGATTTTAGCAACTGCTCAAAAAAAGTTAAACTATGATGTTGTTATAGATGAATGTACGGACAGGCTAGAAAAATGTATGAATGATACATTAAATACGCTAAACGAAATTTTTGTTATAAAAAATAATATGATTTCAAAAAATTCTGATAGTATCTTATTAAGAATAAGACGATTTTTTAGTAGAACTTTTGGAGGAGAAGCTAAATTTAATAAATATATTATTAGTCAATTAGAATTGAATTTAAAAAATATTGAAAAAAGGACAATATCAAAAATTTCGGATATTAAATTAGAATTTGTTTTGCTTATATCTCAAATTAACAAAATTCATAATGATATAAATTTAGATTTTAATAATACTTTAAATCAAGTATAGTAAAAAAATAATAATGATATGAAGAAAATAATATTTTTTATAATTTTAGTAATATTTTTAATATTAGTATGTGTTGGTTCTATATTTATAGGTACTGGATATAATATGTATACACGTGCTTTGAATAATGAGAGTATTGAAAGTAAATTTCAGTCTATTAAAAATAAGCCTGACTATACGAAATTAGAAGAAATGTCTAATACTTATAAAGATGCGGTTATAGCAGTTGAAGACCATAGATTTTATAAGCATAATGGAGTTGATATAATTTCTGTAATGCGAGCAATTGTAACTAATATGGTAAAAGGAAAGGTGATTGAAGGTGGAAGTTCAATTACCCAACAATTAGCAAAAAATACTTATTTTACTCAAGATAAGACAATTACAAGAAAAGTTGCTGAAGCATTTTTGGCATGGAAATATGAGAAGGAATTAGATAAAGATACAATATTAGAATTATATGTAAATACTAGTTATTTTGGTTCAGGTTATTATGATATTGGTTCAGCAAGTAAAGGCTATTTTAATAAATCACCAAGTGAACTAAATGATTATGAAGCAACACTATTAGCTGGATTGCCCAATGCACCATCAATTTATAATCCAACTATTAATTTTGAATTAGCTTCTCAAAGACAGGCACAAGTTTTAAATAAAATGGTAAAATATAAATATATTGATGAAAACAAAAAAGCTGAAATATTATCATTAAAAAAAGAGTATGAAGAATATTTTTCAAAAAAAGATGGAAACGATTAGTTTATTCCCATTTTTTTGTGTATAATAGGAAAGTTCTCTGAACTTCTATAATATAAGCATTCCACAGAAAAATTGTTATACAATTTTTCTGTGGATGAACAAAGCCGCGGACTTTAGAATGTCATAAATAGCGAAAATGTTAATAATGTCCGCTTTTGTTCTGTAATGATTATTTTAGCATAAAAAATAATCTCGTCAAAATTTTATAAACTTTGACGAGTAGATAAGTTTATTATTTTTTATGCACAAAAAATTTATATTATTCTAATTGAAATTTTTGTAAAATTTTTTGTCTGCCAATTTTTCTTGAACACCATTTAGAGCTTCACCGAATCTTTGAAAATGGACAACTTCACGTTCTCTTAAAAATCTAAGTGGATCCACAACATCAGGATCATCTGCACATAAATTTATTAATTTTTCATAAGTTGCTCTTGCTTTTTGTTCTGCTGCTAAATCTTCTTGTAAATTTGCAACAGGATCACCTTTACATGCAATATATGCAGCTGTAAAAGGAACTCCAGCAGCAGAAGCAGGGTATACGTCAACCCCATGGTCTGTATAATATGCACCTAGACCAGCTTTTTCTAATTCTTCAACTGGAACGCCATCAGTTAATTGATGAACAATACTACCAACCATTTCTAAGTGAGCTAATTCTTCGGTTCCAATATCGTTTAAAATAGCCTTAGATTTTTGGTCAGGCATACCAAACCTTTGTGATAAATATCTAAGAGAAGCTGCAAGTTCACCATCAGGACCACCATATTGAGAAACTATAAATTTAGCTAAGCGAGGGTTAGTGCATTTTATTCTAACAGGGTATTCTAGTTTTTTCTGATATAACCACATTAAAAACTACCTCCTTTTTCCCAAGGCCAAGGTTCTTCTAACCAACGCCATTTATTACATGGAAACTCTATAGTAAGAGGCCCATAAATTTTTTGATAATTATCTGTTAATGTTCTTAATTTTTTTGCACATTCATTGCATAAACAAAGAGCTTTTTTATCATCTGGATTAATATCTAAATATAAACCAAGTTCTATTAGGCTAAAATTTGTAGCACGTATTTCATCTAGTAATTCACCTCTGGTACGTTCATTACAATATTCTTCCATCATGAGTTACATCCCTCCCCAATAGTATTTGAATTTTTTAAATATTGATTAACTTCTTTTGATTGATTTGGACAATAAGGACTAACTAATTCAGGAAAAATTGTTCCCATCTTTAGTCCAATTTCTGGGGTGTAAACTTTATTCATTTTTTGATGTGGTACATAAGAATGACCATACATCCAATTTGTTGGAAAAACAGAAGAATCGTCGAATCCACATGAACAAGAATTTTCATCCATGTTGTCATATTCATTGTCTATATTGCAAGAAGTTTCGTATATTTCTTGATTATTGTTTTCAGTACTATCATTATTATTTTTTTGATAGTAGTTACAAGGGCAACCACAATTTCTAAACATTAAAATTCCTCCTTTTGTTTTATAATATAAAATATGAAAAAAATAGAATAAAGTGAAAAAAATTGTCTAAAATAATTGTATTTAAAATTTATTATTGATATAATTTTTTTAATATTATTTGGGATAGGAAAAAATATGAGAGAAGATAAATTAAAAGAAGCTTTAATTGAAACATATGATGTGTTTAATGGTCGTAATGGAAATGGCAGAGGTCAGATTGTTACTGGATTAAAAACATATCTTAGAAATGGAAATCCTAATTATTTTACTAGAGGGGATACTAGTAATGGGAAAAAGGGTTCTAGAGATATAATAAGTAAAATAGATAGAAAAGAGTTAGCTGATTATCTTGCTGATTTTGTGGTTGATGTTATAGCTAAAATAAAAAAACCAGAAAGTATTAGTGAAAGATATATAATAGATATTGTACAGCAAGAATTAAAAAACGGAATGAGTGAGAATGAAGTTAAAAGATATGTTTCAGAATGTATTTTAGGAAAAAGAAATGGTATATTGAATTATACTGCTGATAATATTATAGATGTTGCTACAAAGACATATTCTGATGTCCTTATTGTTGATACTGAAGCTAGACGCTCTGAAAATTTAAAAAATGCACATAAAAGTATAAATCCTAGATATGGTGTAAAAAATCTAAGAGCCAATCCTACTATGGTTAATTATTGCGTAGAAGAAGTATTAAATGGAAATCAGATTAGAATTCAAAATGATGTCAAAAGAAATAGAAATTCAAAATATAGGCCGGCTAGATCATATAATTTAAATGATGAAATGTTTGCATATACTGATATAGGAAATGTTAGAGATAATCAAGAAGATTCTGTGCTTATTATGTATCATCCTAATAATGAAAAATATAAAATGCTAGTTGTGGCAGATGGTATGGGCGGTTTAGCTGGCGGAGAAAATGCTAGTAATGAAGCAGTAAAAGAAATAATTGATTGGTTTAGTGTGTTAAGAGAAAATTATATGCAAAAAGGAAATGAAAAATTTTTGCAAGCTGCTTTAGATAGAAAAATTAAAGATATTAGTAAAAGTATTGCAGATAAATTTTATGGCTCAGGTACAACTTTTGTTGGGGCTATTGTAGGAGAACAGTATACTTTAATTGCATCAGTTGGTGATTCAAGAGCATATGTATTAGATAATGATTATGATTTACATCAGCTTACTGTAGATGATAATCCATCATTTAAATATTGGAAAGCTGATTGGAAAGATGTAAAACTAAATAGAAGAACAGCTAGACAAATGGAAGAGGAAAAAGATTATTTAAGGTTTAAAAATGGTTCTAATGCTATTACAGATTATTTGGGTAGAACAGATGGAATGGATCCTAAAGTAAAATTCTCATTGATGCCAAATGATTTATATAAAACTTTGATGTTATTTAGTGATGGTGTAACAGATTGCTTATCTGATAAGGAAATAAAAGCTATAACTGCTACAACTGATCCAAAAAAACTTGCAGAAACAATTGCAAGGCAAGCATTGTCAAAGGATAGTATTGCACCTGAAAAAATAAGACATGACAAAAATTATAAAGATATTATCCGTGCTGGAAAAGATAATACGACAGTTGCATTAATAACTAAAAAAGATGGGGAGGAAAGATAATTTGAAAAGAATAATGAAAATTGTAGATGATGAAAACAATGAAGGAAAATTTGAAATTTTCTGTTCCTTTGATTCTGAACTTACTAAAAAAAGTTATGTAATATATACAGAGTATTTAGAAGGTGAAAAAGGTGAATTACTTATGCATGCCGGTTCTTATGTTGAAGAACCTGACTATTTGAAGGTAAATACAAAAATTACTTCTGAAGAAAACCAGATGATTTCTGAAGTCTTGCAAAAAATTATTGAACATGCTAAAAAAAATGATTAATGCGATTATAAATATTGAAACAGTATTAACATATTTTGTTACTACTGTTTTTTTATATAATAGGAAATTAAAATTTTCCTATTATATATAAAAAAATTACATTTTTGCAAAAAGTATTTAAAAAATACATAAAATAATGTATAATAAACGGGAAAAATAGCTAAAGGCAATTAAAGGAGAAATAAATGCATAAAAAATGGGAATATCAAGAATGTGATGAAGAAAAAATAAATGATATTGTAAATAAATTTAATATTTCTAGGCTATTAGCTACTGTTTTAGTAAATAGGGGAATAACAGATGAAAAAGAAATTCAAGTTTTCTTGAATCCTACTAGAAAAGATTTTCATGATCCGTATGAAATGCCAGATATGAAAATAGCTGTTAATAGAATTATAGATGCTATTGAAAAAAAAGAGAAAGTTATTATTTATGGTGATTATGATGTTGATGGAATTACAAGTATAACTGTTCTTAAAAAATTTTTAAAACAATGTGGGCTAGATGCTGATTATTATATTCCTAATCGTTTGACTGAAGGATATGGATTAAATAAAAATGCTATAGATTTAATAAAATCAAATAATTATACTTTAATAATTACTGTTGATTGTGGTATTTCAGCTATAGAAGAGATTGAATATGCAAATTCACTTAATATAGAGACTATCATAACAGATCATCATGAACCAATGGATATTTTGCCAAAAGCACTTGCTGTTGTTGATTTAAAAAGAAAAGATAATAAATATCCGTTTAAAAGTTTAGCTGGATGTGGGGTTGTTTTTAAATTAATACAGGCAATTTCTATAAAATTAAATATACCAGAGAATGACTATTTAAAATATTTAGATATAGTTTGCTTGGGAACTATATCAGATATTGTTCCTTTAGTTGATGAAAACAGAGTTATTGCTAAACTAGGATTAAAACTAGTACAAGTTACTAAAAATCCTGGATTAAAATCTTTATTAAATATTTCAGGATATAATCAAGTAAATTCAAATGCAATTTCTTTTGGAATTGCTCCTAGAATAAATGCTTGTGGCCGTATGGGTCATGAAAAAGAAGCATTAGAGATGTTTTTAACTGAAAATATTGTTGAAGCAAATAATATTACACAGAAATTAAATGATTATAATCTTGAAAGGCAAAAAATAGAAAAGGATATTTTAGATGAAGCCATTGAAATGATAGAAAAGGAAAATTGCAAAGATTCTTGTACAATTGTATTGGGTTCGGATAAATGGCATCATGGAGTAATTGGTATAGTATCATCTAAAATTACTGAAATGTATTTTAAACCATCAATTTTAATTTGTTTCGAAGGTGAAGAAGGAAAGGGTTCTGGCAGAAGTATACCTGGATTTGATTTGCATGATGCTTTAGTGAATTTATCTGATGATTTAGAAAAATTTGGTGGGCATGAAATGGCAATTGGATTGAGTATAAATAAAAAAAATTATAATAGATTTAAACAGAATTTTGAAGAGTATGCCAAAAGTAAAAAAATTGCTGAAATTGTTCCAATCATTCAAATAGATAAAATTATAGATTTTAGAGATATAGATTGTAATACAGTTAAGGAATTAGACTTACTTGAACCTTTTGGAGAAGCTAATAGACGACCTATTTTTGCATATAAAAATTTGAAAATAGATTCAATTAGAGCATTGTCAGATGGTAAACATTTGAAGATGACATTAAAAGATGGAAATACATTAGTATCAGCTATTGGATTTAATATGGGAGAACTTTCTAAAGAGTATATGATTGGTGATAAAGTTGACATAGTAGGAATGTTAGAAATTAATTCATTTAATGGAAAAGATTTTGTACAAATAAATTTGAAAGACATTATGAAATCGTATTAGGAGGTTGTAATTTTGAAGGAAGATACTGTACAAAGGCAAATTGAAGATGTTATAAAATTGGCAAAAGAGAAAAATAAGCATGTCGATGTTCGTAAAGTAATGAAAGCTTATAATTTTGCTAAGGAAAAACATCGGTGATCAAAAAAGAATGTCTGGTGAACCATATATAGTTCATCCATTACAAGTTGCATACATTTTAGCTGGATTAGAATTGGATACAGATACTATTTGTGCTGCATTATTACATGATGTTGTTGAAGATACTGACACAACAAATGAGGACTTAGTTCAAGAATTTGGTGAATCAGTTGCAGAAATGGTTAATGGAGTTACAAAACTTGGAAAATTACAATATACAACTAAAGAAGAACAGCAAGTAGAAGATTATAGAAAAATGTTTCTTGCTATGGGAAAAGATATTAGGGTTATACTTATAAAACTTGCTGATAGACTTCATAATATGAGAACTTTAAAATATCTTAGTCGTGAGAGACAGATTGCTAATAGTAAAGAAACGATGGATTTATATGCTCCTTTAGCAAATCGTTTAGGTATTTATTCTCTAAAATGGGAACTTGAGGATTTAGCATTTAAATATTTATATCCAGATGAGTTTCATGAAATTGTTAAGGGATTAGATAAAAAGAGAGATGAAAGACTGGCTTTCATTGATAAAATAATGGAAGAGATAAAGGTAGAATTAAAAAATGTTAAAATTACTGCTGAGGTTACAGGTAGAGCAAAACATATTTATAGCATTTATAGAAAAATGAAAAGGGATAATTCTACTTTGGATCAAATATATGATTTATTTGCTTTAAGAATTCTTGTAAATTCTGTTAGGGATTGTTATGCTGCTCTTGGAGTTGTACATGATTTATATACTCCAATGCCTGGTAGATTTAAAGATTATATTTCAGTTCCTAAAAAGAATATGTATCAATCTATACATACTACACTTATTGGACCTAAAGGAACTCCTTTTGAAGTTCAGATAAGAACATGGGAAATGCATAGAATTGCCGAATTTGGTATTGCAGCCCATTGGGCTTATAAAGAACAAAGTAATAAAGGCAAAAAAAAGGCAGTTATAGTTAAAGAAGATAAGTTGGCATGGCTTAGAGAAACTTTGGAATGGCAAAAGGATATTGAAAATCCAGATGAATTTATGAGTACATTAAAGAAAGAGTTATTTGAGGATGAAGTCCATGTATTTACACCAAAAGGAGATATAAAAGTTTTGCCTAGGGGTAGTACACCTATTGATTTAGCATATGCAATACATGAACAAGTTGGACATAGAATGATAGGTGCGAAAATTAATAGTAAAATGATGCCGATAATTACTCAACTTAAAAATGGTGATATTGTAGAAATTATTACATCTGATTCTGCTAAAGGACCTAGTAGAGATTGGCTAAAATTTGTTAAAAGCAGTGGTGCAAGAACTAGAATTCAACAATGGTTTAAAAAGGCACAGCGTGCTGAAAATATTGAAAAAGGTAAGGAAATACTAGAAAAAGACATCAAAAAAATTGGCATGAAGCATAGTGATTTGTTTAGACCTGAATGGGTTCAAATTGCATTGGATAGATATAAATATAATTCTGTTGATGATATGTATGCTAGTATAGGTTTTGGAGCAATATCAGCAGCTAAAATATTAGCAAGATTATTAGAAGAGTATAAAAAGGAACATCGTGAAGAAGATATAGAAAAAACAATTAGTGAGTTAGCTAATAAAAAAATTGATACAAAACCTTCTAAAACAGGTGTTGTAGTTGAAGGAATAGATAATTGCTTGGTAAAACTTTCTAAATGTTGTAATCCGCTTCCTGGTGATCAAATTGTCGGATATATTACAAAAGGAAGAGGTGTATCTGTACATAGAACAGATTGCGTAAATGTTAAAGATTTAATATCTGAAGAAAATAGAATGATTGATGTTTATTGGGCAAATCAAGTTTCAAGTCATTATAGTGTTGAAATTACAGTTTATGCAAATGATAGACAAGGTTTATTATCTGATGTTATAAAAGAAATTACATCTGCAAAATTTAATATTTTGGGAGTTAATACAAAAACAAATAAAGAAAAGATTGCAGTTATTGAAATAACTTTGGAATTAGTAAACTTGGATGAACTTAATAAAGTTATAAATACATTAAAAAAAGTTGAAAGTGTTTATGATGTTAAGAGAAATAAATAATTGAGGAGTATACAAATGATATTAAAAAAATTAAAAGTAAAAGTACAAAAGTTGAACTTACTTACGAATTGTTACATTATTGTTGATGAAAAAACTAAGGAGACTATGGTAATTGATCCTGGTTCAGAACCTGATAAAATAATAGAAATGCTTGATATATTAGAAGCCAATTTAAAATATATTTTTATAACACATTGCCACGCTGATCATATAGGTGCAATAGGTGAGCTTAAGCAAGCAAAAGGTGGAAAAATTTTAATTAGTAGAGAAGATTTTAATGGATTATATGATGAATCAAAGAGTTTAACTTATTATGCTGAAACTCCTAATACAGAAATAGAAGCGGATTCAAGAGTTGATGATGGCGATTTAATTCATTTAGGGGAATTGGAATTTAGAGTTATTAGTACACCTGGACATACAAAAGGAGGATTATGTTTATATTGTCCATCAGAAGATATGATTTTTACTGGAGATACAATTTTTTCTGGTTCATGGGGCAGAACAGATTTACCTACAGGTAGTATGGAAGATATTATGGATTCAATTACAAATAGAATATTAATTTTGCCAGATAATACGATTGTTTATCCAGGTCATGGAAAATCTACAATGATAAAGGAAGAAAAGCCAATTTATTTAGAATTAAGGAATAAGGATTTTTAATTAGAAAGGAAGAATAATATGATTCAAAAACCAAAAGGAACGAAAGATATATTACCAGATGAAATAGGAGAATGGCAATATATTGAAGGAAAGATTAAAGATATATTTGAAAACAGCGGCATGAAGGAAATACGAGTTCCTGTTTTTGAAGCTACTGAATTGTTTTCACGTGGTGTTGGTGAAACTACTGATGTTGTCCAAAAGGAGATGTATACTTTTGATGATAAGGGCGGAAGAAGTATTACATTAAGACCTGAGGGGACAGCTGGAGTAGTTAGAAGTTATATTGAAAATGGAATGGGAAGTTTAGCAACACCAGTTAAATTGTGGTATGAAATGCCAATGTATAGATATGAAAACGTACAAAAGGGAAGATTAAGAGAATTTAGACAATTTGGAACTGAAGTGATTGGAACTCAAAGCTATTTAGCTGATGTTGAAATTATTATTTTAGGAATGGAAATATTTAAAGAATTAAATATTCCAAATATTAAATTAACAATTAATAGTATTGGGTGTCCTAATTGTAGAGCTAAATATCAAGAAGCTTTGAGAGAATTTATAAGACCAAATTTAGAAAATTATTGTGACACTTGTAAAACAAGATTTGAAAAAAATCCTATGAGAATATTGGATTGTAAAGAACAAAAATGCAAAAAGATGAATGAAAATGCACCTGCAATTTTAGATTACTTATGTGATGAATGTAAGGAACATTTTGAAAATGTAAAAAGTTTACTTAATCAAATGGATATTCCATATGAAATAGATGCAAGAATTGTTAGAGGTTTAGATTATTACACAAAAACTGTTTTTGAATTTATTTCTGAAGATGACGGATTAACTGTTTTAGCAGGTGGAAGATATGATGGATTGATTAAAGAAATTGGTGGTCAAGATACACCAGCTGTTGGATTTGCAATGGGAATGGAAAGACTTATTGAAGTTTTTGATAGATATAATAAAGAAATGTCTTTTGAAAAAAATCTTGATGTATATATTGCAAATATTGGTGATAAAGCTAATATTGTTGCAACAAAAATAATTAATGATTTAAGAAAAAATGGAATATTTGCTGAAAAAGATATATGTGAAAGAAGCTTAAAAGCTCAATTTAAGTATGCAGATAAGAAAAAGGCAAGATTCGTTATTACAATTGGTGACAATGAAGTATTACAAAATATTGCTAAAATTAAAAATATGACAACAGGAGAAGAAAGGGATATTAAGCTTGAAGTTCAAGATATTATAAATGTTGTAAATAGTAAAAACTAATGTAAAGTTATATTTAAAAACCTTAATCATATATTATAAAGAGATAACAAGAGGTAAGGTATGATAAGAGTTTTTAAATTAGGTGATGTAGTAAAAAATCTAGTAAAAATAATAATACTAATAATTGGTATTATAGCTGTTACTAGATTTTTTTATGCAATTAAAAAAATTGATATACAATCATTAATTGATAATAAAATTAATAATGTTGAAAATAAAACTTATTTTGATATTATTGATGAAAACATAGACAGAAAGGTTGATACAGGGCAAAAAGAAAACCTTATTTCAAAGGAGTTAAATTTTATAAAAGGAGATGTTTTTAATAAATGGATTAAAGATGAAGGAGAAAAAATTGAAGAAGTGATAGAAACTGCTATTGAATCAAACACTCAAGATAGTACGGTGCAGGTTTCTCCTAAGATAGAGGTGGTTTCTAAAAATAACAAAAAAGATGTATATAATTTGTCGTATAAAAGTGTTAAGATTAGAAATCAAACTTCTTTTAAACTTACTGAAGATATGATAAAACCAAATATTAATTTTGATAAAAGCAATATTATTATTTATCATACTCATACAAGTGAAAGCTATACAAAAACGGAGGCAAATCAATATAAATCAAGTGGTAATTTTAGAACTTTAGATAAAAACTATAATGTTATTAGAGTGGGTGAAGAATTAAAAAATAGGTTAGCTTCTAAAAAAATTAATGTTGTTCATAATTGTACTGTTCATGACTATCCAGAATATAATGGTTCATATAATAGGTCATTAAAGTCTGTTCAAAATGTTTTAAAAAATACTAAAGCTGACTTTATAATTGATTTACATAGAGATGCTATGGGTGATAGTAAATATGGTCCAAGTGTTATGATTGGAAATGAAAAGGCTGCTCAATTAATGCTTGTAGTTGGAAGTAATGAAGGTGGACTAGAACATCCAAATTGGAAAAATAATTTGAAGTGTGCAATTAAAATTCAGGAAAAAGCAAATGAGATGTATCCAGGTTTATTTAAGCCTATTATGATTAGTAAATATAGATATAATCAGCATGTATCTAAGGCTGCTTGTATTATTGAAGTTGGTGCAACTGGAAATACGCTTGAGGAGTGTTTAGTGAGTATGAAATATTTGGCTGAAGTGATTAGTCAAGTATGAATTTATTTTTATAAAAATGTATATATGTTTTTTATATTATAAAATATTGAATTATAGAAGAAAATGTTATATAATTTTGGTTACATAAAATGGAAGGAGGGATTTTCGATGGAAAAACCCGATACGACAATAGGAAAACGGGAGTATAAAACTGTAGTAATGCACAAGTTTGAACTTGAGCAAGTAACAAGTAAAAGTGGCGCTGATTTAATTCTTTCCATTAATGGAGATTTATGCGATTTTCTTGCTTTGGGTATTGTTTGCCTTAAGAAATCAATTGAAAATTCTCATGGTGGAAAATTGAAGTTATTTTTTTCTTCAGATTTTTTTAAAGAGAACACGGGAATTGCTATAACACACAATTACTGCCGGTATGAAGTGCCGGATAATGCTATGTTACAAGATGAAATTTTTGATTCAATAAATTTTATTGTTTCAAACATTGTTGAAGACGAGTTTCAAGGAAAAAAGTTTTTAGCAGCGTATATTATACCATCGTGTATTGCCCATATATATGGTGCTATTGAGAACTATAATTTAAGTGAAATATCAATGCTTTCAGGAGTGAATCCTAATACGAAATTTTTAAGAAGAAAAAACTTTAAAAGTCATAAACTCTTTCCAAAGCCAATAGATAGAATGACTAAAGTTACAGAGGCAGAAAATTTGGCATTTGACGTTATTCTTAAATGTATGTAAAAAAAGAAATATGCTGGCAGAGTTCTGCTGGCATATTTCTTTTTGTTAAGATGAAGGAGAAAATTGTCAAAGAAAATGGAGAAAACTGTCAGGAGTAAGAAAAAAACTGTCAAAGGGGGACGGAGAAAATGACACGTTTAAAACGTGTCATTTTCTCCGTCTCCCTTTGACAGCTTTTGAGACAGTCATCCAAAATTGACAATCCATTGACAACCAGTTTCCAGTGGCAAATTTTGAAGTGTGTCATTTTCTCCGTCCCATTGACTTCAATTTTTTTTATTTATATAATAAGATTTAAATAAAGGAGGAAGTTTATGGTTAAATTTGATTTTAAGAATTCAAGTATTAATGAAAGAATGATTTATGAGATGGAAGAGGTGGTTTCAAAAAATCATTTGTTTTTGCATGAAAATCCTGATGATGAAAGTAATTTCCTTGGATGGATTAATCTTCCTGAGAATTATGATAAGAGTGAATTTGAAAGAATAAAAAAAGCTGCAAAAAAAATTCAATCTGATTCGGAAGTATTGATAGTTATAGGTATTGGAGGTTCTTATCTTGGTGCTAGAGCTGTTATTGAAGGTATAACTAATTGTTTTTATAATTATCTTCCAGCTAAAAAAAGAAAATTTCCAATGGTTATTTATGCTGGAAATAATCTAAGCCCTAATTATATGAATGATTTATTAAACTTAATTGGGGAAAAGGATATATCAATAAATGTAATTTCAAAATCTGGAACTACTACAGAGTCTGCAATTGCATTTAGAATATTAAGAGAAGCTATTGAATCTAAATATGGATTTGAAGAAGCTAAGAAGAGAATATATGTTACAACAGATAAGTCAAAGGGAGCTTTAAAAGGATTGGCAGATTCTGAAAATTATGAAACTTTTGTTATTCCTGATAATATAGGTGGAAGATTTTCTGTTTTGACTGCTGTTGGATTATTACCAATTGCTACTGCTGGAATTGACATAGATAAATTAATGAGTGGGGCTAGAGATGCTAGAGAAAAGTATATGGATTCTAGCGTAAAATTTAATGATTGCTATAAATATGCTGTTGTTAGAAATTTATTATATAACTCTGGAAAGAAGATTGAAATTTTAGCTAATTATGAACCACAATTACATTATTTTACTGAATGGTGGAAACAATTATATGGTGAAAGTGAAGGAAAAGATGGTCATGGAATTTTCCCAGCTGGGGTTGACTTAACAACAGATTTACATTCAATGGGACAGTATATTCAAGATGGAGAACGCCATTTATTTGAAACTGTTTTATGTGTTGAAAAATCAAGATCTGATATTGAAATAAAAGAAGATGGAGATAATGTTGACGGTTTAAATTATTTAGTAGGAAAAGGTTTAGATTATATAAATAAAAAGGCAATGGAAGGAACAGTGCAAGCTCACGTAAGTGGAAATGTTCCTAATCTTATGGTTACAATTGAAAAATTAGATGAAGAAAATTTAGGACATTTAATATATTTCTTTGAAAAAGCTTGTGCTATGTCTGGTATGCTTTTAGGTGTTAATCCATTTAATCAACCTGGAGTTGAAGAATATAAAAGAAATATGTTCAAATTACTTGAAAAACCTGGATACTAAAAATAATTAAAAAATTGAAAAATTTGACTTTTATTAAATAATGTTTTAAAATGTTTTTATAAACGATGAAGGGAAAAAGTAAAAAAGAGGTTATTAACAGAGATGATTAGTCAATAGGCTGAAAGCTAATCTTAATAAACATTTTTGAAAAACTATCCTGGAGTTTCTTCTTGAAAGAGAAGCGTGGAAGTTGCGTTAAAACGGTAAAGAGTTAAACATTAGGGTGGAACCGTAAGAAAAAAGAAATAAACTTACCCCTATAAGTCATTTCGACTTGTAGGGGATTTTTGTATTTAAGTTGCTATTTTACAAATTTTATGAAATAAAATTTGGCACGAGAACAAAATTATGAAAAAATTATTAATGATTTTAGTATTAAGTTTTATAATTTGTTCATTTACAAAAATCCTCAATAGAAAAAATGATTTAAAATAAATTTCTAAAATATTTAATTTAGGAGGAATTTATATGTTTAAAATTAAATTAGGTGGAGGTAGAACTCAAGAAGTAGAGGACTCTATGTATTGGCATACAACATCACATATTATGGCACAAGCTGTTAAAAGGTTATTTCCAGATGCAAAAGTTACTATTGGACCATCAATAGAAAAAGGATTTTATTATGATTTTGATGTTGAAAAACCATTTACTGAAGAGGACTTAGCAAAAATTGAAGAGGAAATGAAAAAAATAATTAAAGAAGATTTTCCTATAGAAAGGTTTGAACTTTCAAGAGAAGATGCTATAAAACTTATGGAGGAAAAACAAGAACCATATAAGGTTGAATTAATTAAAGATTTACCAGATGGAGAAGTTATTTCTTTTTATAAACAAGGTGAATTTACAGATTTATGTAGAGGACCACATTTACCATCTACAGGATGTGTTAAAGCTATAAAATTATTATCTTCATCAGGTGCTTACTGGAGAGGTGATGAACATAATAAAATGCTTCAAAGAATTTATGGTATATCATTTCCAAAGGCAAGTGAACTTGATGAATATTTAAATATGATTGAAGAAGCTAAAAAAAGAGATCATAGAAAACTTGGTAAAGAACTTGAATTATTTTTCTTTGATGAAACTGCTCCAGGTATGGCATATTGGATGCCTAAAGGATTTAAAATGATGAATATTTTGATTGATTTTTGGAGAAAGGAGCACGAGAAAAGGGGTTACTTAGAATTTTCAGGACCACAATTAAATAGTAGTGAATTATGGAAAACTTCTGGACATTGGGATCATTACAAAGAAGATATGTTTGTATTAACTGATTCTGATGGAAAAGAACAGGCTTTAAAACCTATGAATTGTCCTAATGCTATTAAAATATTTGCATCAAAATTGAGAAGCTATAAGGATTTACCTATGCGTTTTAATGATATTGATGTAATTCATAGAAATGAAAAATCTGGACAATTAAATGGATTGTTTAGAGTTAGAATGTTTAGACAAGATGATTCTCATAATTTCATAACTGAAGAACAGATTGGTTCAGAAATTAAGGATATAATAGAAATTGCAAAATATTTGTATGGAATTTTTTGCTTAGATTTTGAATTAACTTTATCTACAAGACCAGATGATTATATGGGGGATATTGAATTATGGAATAAAGCTGAATCTAATTTAAAACAAGTATTAGATGAATTATGTGGAAAAGATAATTATAGAATTAATGAGGGTGATGGTGCGTTTTACGGACCAAAGATAGACATCAAAATGAAAGATTGCTTAGGAAGAGAGTGGCAAATGGGAACTGTTCAGGTTGATTTTCAACTTCCATTACGTTTTAATTTATCTTATATTGATTCTGATGGAAATAAGAAAACTCCAATTCTTATTCATAGAGCTTTATTTGGCTCTTTTGAAAGATTTATTGGAATTATTACTGAACATTTTGCTGGAGCATTTCCTCTATGGCTTTCTCCTGTACAAGTTTCAATTTTACCAATTTCTGATAGTCAATTGGAATATGCTAAATTAGTTAAAGAAAAATTACAAGAAAATAATATTAGAGTTGAATTAGATGATAGACAAGAAAAAATTGGATATAAAATTAGAGAAGCACAGCTTCAAAAAGTTCCTTATATGCTTATTTTAGGGGAAAAAGAAGTTGAAGCTAATGCTGTTGGAGTAAGAATTAGAAAACAGGGTGATGTTGGACAAATGGACTTAAATGAATTTATTTCTAAAATAAAAGATGAAATTGAACAAAAAATAATATAATTTTTTAATCATATTGGAAAAAAATTTTTGTTATGGTATACTTACATTGTAAATGTATCAAGGAGGAATATAATAATTGGCTACTAAAGAAGATATAAAAGAAAAATTGGATTTAATAGGTTTAGATTTTGATAATTTGCCTGATTTTTTGTGTAAAGTTAAACCTTTATCATTTAATTCGTCTAGATTAAATAATGATAAAGAGCTTAAAATTTACAAATATGTTTCTATTAGGGATATTGATATTTATTGTACACCTTCACATAGAGATGATACAGTAAAAGAAAAATACAATAGAGCTGTTCCATTAGGTGTATATATAAGACAAAGTGAAGATGATTCAGAAAAGTCAGCAGAATTATTGCGTGTATTTGAAAAATTTTCTAGCATAAGTGTAAAAAGAATCGAAAATGAGCAGACAAAAATGAATAAGGAAATTCCTTTTACAGTACATTATTTTAGAGACCAATTATGGCAAGTTTATTATTCAGATGCTACAGATAAATATTTTATGCTAGTATCATTAAAAGAAGATACTTTTAATGAATTTTTCTATTTATTAAAAAAGAAAATAGAACTTGAAAAATCAGGAAAAGACGAAAAAATATATATTCCTATTTCGTATGTTAATTATAGTGAAAAGTTTTTAACTAATAAAGAAATAAATGATTTGGAAAACTATTTATGGATTTTTACTAAAAATTGGCCTTTAACATATGAAGTATATGATAAAAATGAAAATATGTCATTGTACATTATTGGACAAACGCCTATATATGATAATTTAAAATCTATGTATAAAATTATATTATCATCTAAAGAAGAGGCAATGGAATTTTATAAATTAGCTAGAGCATTATTTATTTTGCAAACAGAAATTAATGATACATATAAATTTATAACTCAAGTTGATAATAACGATAAAATTGAATTTTATTATAAAGACAAGAAAATTGTTTATAATGATTTACCAGAATTTATAAAGAATGAGTATATTGAAACAGAAGGGCTAATAAAAGAATTTAATAAAAAGGCATTTAATTTGGAGAAAAAACTTAAAGGTTTAAAAGAAGAGTCTAAAAAATTGGATGCTGAATATTTTATTAAGCAAAAGCAAATTGCTGTTTATTTAGAGTGCAAAAAGACTTTTTTAGGTAAAGTGAAATATTTCTTTTCAAAGAGAAAATTCAGGAAAACAAGTGAAGAATTAACAACTGAGGAAAACGAAGTTCAGGAAAGTAAAGAACCAAAACCAATTCAAGGATATGCTGATAATAAAAAATATCATACAATAGATGATTTAGTTACTATACAAGCTTTATTTGTTAAGAATGAAAGATATGTTAAGGATTTGGAACAAGATATTAATGCTTTAAAATTGAAATTAGAAAATACAAAGAAAAAAGTTGAAAATGCAACAATATATCTTAATGAAATTGATGAACATAAAAAAAGTTTATTTGATTTTTGGAAATTTGCTAATAAAGATGAATTACTTGAATTGGACACTGGTGAAAACTCATATGATTCTTCAATATTAAACATAAAAAAGAAATTTGATTATGATTATGATTTTGAAGATTTAGGAATATATTATGATAAGCAACAGAGGGTAAAATTTTCAAATCAGGAAATGGATAGTATTTTCATTACAACGACTAATGTATTGCCTATAATCAATATGCTTAAGGATAATGTAATGAATAGAGATGAGATTGATGAATTATTACGAAACCTAAAAAGTGAATATTTTAGAACGTCTCCAACATTAATTAAAAATGAATTTGATATTTTTGGCTCTATGAAAAATGATTCAACTGTTGTAAAATATTTAAATAATAAATCTCATAGAGAAAATGAAAAAGATAAATTTTTAATATTAGATGTAAATAAAAAGATTGATGTATTTGATTTTACTGAGAAATTACAATCTATAGTTGGTTCTTTGGCTGAATCAATGCATAAAATTCAAACTAATTATGATATACCAATTTATAAAGTAGTAGCAGTTAATGAAAAATTGCATCCTAAAGATTATAATATTTTTGACATAAATGCAGAGAAAGAATTATCATCTTATGAAAATAAGTTTGAAACTTCTATAAAATTAATAAAATTGAATATGAAAGAAAAATACCCTATGGTATTTCTTTCAAATTGTATATATTATGATAATACTAATAATACTCTTCCAAATGGAATGGATGTGACTTCTAAAGTTTTAATTGATGCGAATATGTTTGATTTTGAATTAGTAGATAAAAGAAAAGTAAAGTCTAATAGGTATTTTGCAGAAGCGGATGATTTATACCCAAAATTAATCCAAATTTATGTTGAAGAGTATAATGTAACACTTAAAGAAAATGTAAAAAAAGAACCTGATAAAAAAGAAAATAATGATACTGATGATAAAAATTCAAAAAAGAAGAAAAAGGAAGAAAAGAAAAGAGAAAAAGAGAAAAATAAATAAAAAATAATGTAAAAAATTACTTTGATAGCGAATTTAACTAAATAGTTTTTAGATAGAATTTGATATCAAAGTATTTTTTTGTTATAATTATAATTGGTGGTGCATTATTCTAGTTGTACTATCTATTATGAGGGTGGGGCTAAAAATCCACACATGATTTATTTAGATAAAAGTTTCCTATATTATGCGTAAAATGCCAGTTTTGTGTGTTTGTAGGGAGTAAAGAGAGTAGGATAGGATATAATGGCATATATTTGTTTTCCTATTTTCGCTATCACCATATATCCATTGGTTGATATATCTAGTTTTTAGTGTACTTATTGTTTGTACAATAAATCGTCTTGAGTGATAATCTTGGGATTAGTTGCTATTTAAGCAAATAATGGGGCCACGTTTTTTGTTTAAAACTATGAAATCATTATTGCAAAAGAGACTAATAATAGGGTTAGTGCATAAAGGAAAACTTCTAGAATGTTTGCTTTATTAAAAAGCAGGGAAATTTAGGGATTAAGGTACGGATTTTAGTGGCGATCTAGCTTTCCTAAAAAATTGGAATATTTCTTTTAAATGGAAACGGCTAAGCAGTAATGTTTAGTAAGAAATAGAGAAATTCTGCTAGACCTTAAACCGTAAAATTTACTTAAATTTCTACCATCTTTATATACGTAATATAAAGGGGATTTATTTAAAATAGTTAGTAATACTATTTCAAACAAATCTCTTTTTTTAAAATAAAGTAGAAATTTTTTGTATATAGAAACTTAAGAAAAGTAAGAGAGGATGAAATATTTGAAAACGAAATTAGAGAAGAAAATGAAAAAACAAAAGAATGAAACAATAAGTTGGTTTTTTACTGTATTTATTTTAACATTTTTTCTTTCAATGTTTTTTTCATATATATCAACAACGAGTATCAATAATTTGCAAATAATACCAGCTCTAATTGTTTTAATTGTTGTTATTTTTGTAGGGGTATTATTTGATATAATTGGTGTTGCAGTAACATGTGCAACTGAAGAAGAATTCCATGCTATGGCATCGAAAAAAGTAAAAGGAGCAAAAACTGCTCTAAAATTAGTGAGATCTGCACCTAAAGTTTCTAACATTTGTGCAGATGTAATAGGTGATATTTGCGGTGTATTGAGTGGAGCGATAAGTGCAATATTAACAATAAAAATCACAGCTTCTTTAGGATTAACTGTTAATATTCAGTTTATTATGAGTGCTTTTGTTGCTTCATTTACAGTTGCAGGAAAGGCTTTAGGAAAGAATTTTGCTAAAACAAAATGTAACAAAATTATAGGTGCTGTAGCAAAATTATTAAGCTTATTTGAAAAATAAAACTAGAAATTAGTCAAGATTGAATGAATGTTTAATTTTGACTATTTTTTTGTCTAAATATTGTAAAATTCCAGCATCAGTTGAAAAAGAAAATGTTATTTTATAATTTTCTAAAAGTTGATATTTTTGATTAAATTTTTTATTAATTTCATTTTTACCGTATTTTCCATCACCAATTATTGGATGACCAATGTGCGATAAGTGTGCTCTTATTTGATGAGTTCTACCAGTGATAAGCTCAACATCAAGCAAAGATATATTTTTAGATAAATTGTTTGAAATTACGGAATATTTTGTTAATATTTCTTGATAACCTTTTTTAGGAGAATCGGAAATATATACAATTGCTTTTTTGGTATCTTTAAACAAATAGGCTTTTAGTAATTCTTCTTGTTTATTCATTTGACCATAAACAACACAACAATAATTCTTTTTAATTTGTTTAGTTTTAAATTTCTCTAAAAGTATGTTTAAAGCTTCTGGATTTTTTGCAAAAAGTACTAATCCAGTTGTATTTCTATCTAATCTGTGACATGGCTCAATATATGAATATTCCTTTTTTAATATAGATGTGAGACTTTCTTGATTTGTCTTACTAATTACTTCAATTTCAATTGGTTTATTAATAATTAAAATATTATTATCTTCATATATTTTATCTATAGGAATATTTTTGTACAATAAATCATCAATTATATAAACTGAAATAGTATCAAATTCATGAATAATTGTATCTTCTTTTATTCTAATATCATTTATTCTAATGTCTTTTTTTCTTAATGCTTTATAAAATGTTGATGATGTTAATCCATTAAAGTGCGAATATAAGAATTCACTTAATTTTTTATTATCAAATTTCTTTTCAACAATTAATTTTTGCATTTTTAATCCTTTCATATTTCAACTATTTTTGTTGTATAGTCTAAATGTGATTTAGAGCCATGTTTATATGCTAAAGTGTAAATATCAGTTGCTAATTTATCAATTTCTAA
Organism: uncultured Clostridia bacterium; assembly: GCA_947589065.1. Classification (GTDB taxonomy): domain Bacteria; phylum Bacillota; class Clostridia; order TANB77; family CAG-508; genus UMGS1994. The sequence continues at coordinate 24,264 of CANPZM010000003.1, read as the reverse complement.
TAGTCTAAGCAAATTTTGATTTTTACAATTTGTTTCAAAATTTTTTAAAGAAGTAATGACATTAGGAGATTGTTTTGAAATTTTTGAGATTATTTTTTTCCCTTTATTGTTAAAGCCTAAAATTCTTATGTAGGGTATAGTACTTTTAGAAATTTGCATATCTTTTTTTGTTATGCCTAGAAGTATATATAATAAAATTCTTTGTATTCTGGCTTGGGTAATACTTTTATTTTTTATGAGTTTTATTAATTCTGTTAATGTATTACAACAATCTGCAGATGATTTTATTTTAGAAATTAAGTTATCTGAAATATCTGGAATGTTTTTTAAATCGGCGATAGACATTCTACGAATTGTATATATTATTTCTTTTTCATATTTTTTTAAATATAGTACATATTGACCAAGTTCTATATTTTTTTGCAGAATAGTATTGCAATTTTCTGGAATATACTGTGCTAAATCTGATTTTATTGATTTTCGCAATAAACTACGTATATATGAAGATGAAGAAAATTGAGTATTTCTTTTTACTGTTAATGGTATTATAGTTGAATTTGTTTTATTTAGAGCTTTTAAATATTCAAGACCTAATATATTATTTGGACTGCATATTTTATTAAAATTACTATTAAATAATTCATTTATAGCTAGCTCTTGGGATTTAGGATATGAAAATCCTTTTGAAAGTTTTTTCTTAACTTCTGAGTCATATGTTTTTTGATTTTCAGAAATTAGTTTTGTAAGATTATATAAATTTTGTATATTTCCATCTTCACTTCCAAAGGATAAATAGTTTGGTTTAATCTGATTAATAATTTGAATTGCACCATATGCAAAATTTTCAGCACTAGAAATTGCATATATACATGGTAGTTCAATAACTAAATCAAATCCATTTTGAAGTGCTATTTTAGCTTTTTCCCATTTATTTATAATACTTGGTTCACCACGTTGCACAAAATTTCCTGAGATAATAGCAATTTTATAATTAGCGGAAATATTTTTACAAGATTCTTGTAAATGGTATAAATGCCCAAAATGAAATGGATTATATTCAGATATAATTACTAGTGTTTCGTCCAATTTTTTTATCCTTTCTTTATTGTATAATTAACAAATTATTGATATAATATCATAGATTATGAAATAATGCAAAAAAACAGCTAAAAGGAGTATTTATGGAAAATGTTATTATATATACAGATGGGGCATGTTCAGGAAATCCAGGACCTGGAGGATGGGGCTCTATATTAATGTATAAGAATAATAAAAAAGAAATTTCTGGAGGAGATAAAAATACAACTAATAACATTATGGAAATAACTGCTGTTATAAATGCATTGATGCTATTAAAGTATAAATGCTCAGTAAAAATATATAGTGATAGTGCTTATGTTGTAAATGCCTTTAATAATGGCTGGATTTATAACTGGCAAAAAAATAATTGGAAAACTGCTGATAAGAAACCAGTTAAAAATAAAGAATTATGGGAGAAACTATATGGACTTGTAAAAATGCATGATACAGAATTTATAAAGGTAAAGGGACATAGTGATAATGAGTTTAATAATAGATGTGACGAATTAGCTAGAGAGGCTATAAAAAATATAGAATAGGATGTGTTTTTATGAAAGTTATTGGTGTGACTGGACCTTCTGGTGCGGGAAAAACAACTCTTAGTGAATTCTTAAAAAATATGTATAATGCTCAAGTTATTGATGCTGATAAGATTGCAAAAAAATTAAGCAATGATGTAAATACAGATTATTTTAAAGAAATTATAAAATTGTTTGGCAAAGATAATTTACAAAAAGATGGATGCTTAAATCGAAAAAAGATAGCAGAGATAATTTATAACAATTCTGAGAAAAGAAATCAGCTTAATTTATTAACTTTTAAGTATGTAGTAAATGAAATTGTAAAAATTCTTAACCAATTAAGATTAGAAAATAATTTGGAATATGTATGTATAGATGTTCCACTTTTATATGAAGCAAAAATGGAAGATATTTGTGATATTGTTATTGCAGTTATTGCTGATGATGAGCAAAAGATTTCAAGAATTTGTGAAAGAGATAATATAGATAAAGAATTAGCAAAACAGAGACTAAAAATACAAAATTCTAATCAGTTTTTTATTGAAAAGGCTGATTATGTAATAGAAAATGATGGAACAAAAGAAAGATTGGAAAAAAAATTGAAGGAGATAATGGATAAAATATGAAAAAAGTTATATCAACAATATTTACATTAATTATAATGATAGCTTTAGTTGGAGCAATTATTTTTGTTTATAACAGATTTTATTTTAATGATTTTTCTAAGGCTCAAGAAAAAGACCATATTACTTCATTTTATAGAGAATCTAAAGTAAAGTTTAATAATGATAATAGTTATTGTATAGAAAATACTGATTTTAATGATGCTATATTTTTTAAAGAGGTAACAGTTGAAAAAAATACACCATATAAAGTAACTTGTATGGTTAAAACAGAAAATGTTGAAAGTACTGAACCTGAGACATCTGGTGCTTGTATAAGTGTATTAGATACAATTGAGCAAACTACTCCTTTACAGGGCACTAATGATTGGAAAAGGCTCACTTTATATTTTGATTCTCAAAATTCTGAAAGTATGAAAATTGGTTTTAGACTAGGTGGTTATAATGGATATACTAAAGGAAAAGTATGGTTTTCAGATATTCATTTGGAAAAAGGTGCTAAAGATGCTGATAAGACATGGAATGTTGCTTGCTTTTTTATTAATAATGTAGAATTTACTGCTGATAATAATAAATACAGTTATTCACTAACTGATGAAGATAAAATTTTGTTAAAGGATAATCTTCAAAGATTTGAAGATACTTGTGAAAAATTTTCTAATTCTGCTATGAAGGTTTCTACTAACATAATAGAAATAGATAAACCACTTAAAACTTTTTCATATGATGCGGAAAATTATTATTATGTTAGCCCAAAAGATGTGGAACCATTAATAGATGATTATGTTAAACAAAATGAATTTGATCATATTTTTATAGGAATTAGAATGGGAAATGAAGAAAATGCTATACCAGTTAAGGATTGGATTGGATTAGGCAGTATGAAATATGATTCTATTGGCTTTTCAAATATAAGAATGCCAAATGATATGAACAGAACTACTATGTATAAATATGATATTCAAAATGATACTTTTCCAGAGGAAGTTTTTGTACACGAATTCTTACATTCATTGGAAAGAAATTTATCAGAAAGACAATATAAATTTCCAGCATTACATGATAATGAAAAATTTGGATACAAATCTTCTGATAGTAGTGGGTTAAAAAATTGGTATAGAGATTATATGAGAAATGAAATAAAAACTTCTGATGGAAAGACTGGTTTAGATTCACTTGTTTATTCTACAAAACCTTTACATGAGAGCAATTTTAATAATGCAAGTGAAATGGAATTTGAGAATAAACCTAACAATATTGTAGATATAGCTGTTCAAATATTTAAGAACTTTAAAAATATTATAACAACAAGAAAAGAAGAAAATAATAATTATTATGATTATAATTCAACAATAATAACGGATTAGAGAGGATGTAATTAATTTTGAAAGTATCAGATTTTAATTATGATTTACCAGAAGAATTGATAGCACAGATTCCAATAAAAAAAAGAGATGAATCAAGGCTTATGGTATTAAATAGAAAAGATGAAACAATACAAAATAAAATTTTTAAAAATATTTTAGATTATTTAGAGCCAGGAGATTGCTTAGTTCGTAATAATACAAAAGTAATTCCTGCAAGATTATATGGGAAAAAGGAAAGTGGAGCAAATATTGAATTCTTATTATTAAACAATATCGAAGGAGATATTTGGGAGACAATAGTAAGACCAGGAAATAAATTACATATTGGAACTAAAGTTATATTTGGTAATGGACTGCTAGAGGCTGAGATTTTAGAAGTTTTGCCTGGTGGTACTCGAAAAGTTAAATTATACTATGATGGAATTTTTAATGAAATTTTAGATAAGATAGGTTTAATGCCATTACCACCTTATATTCATGAGACCTTAAAAGAAAAAAATAGATATCAAACTGTGTATGCTAAATTTGATGGTTCAGCTGCTGCTCCAACAGCTGGGTTGCATTTTACAAATGAATTACTAAAGAAAATTGAAAATAAGGGTGTTAAAATTGCTAATGTTACTTTACATGTTGGAATCGGAACATTTAGACCTGTCAAAGAAAATGAAGTAGAAAAACATCATATGCATTCAGAACATTTTTATATAAAGCAAGAAGATGTAAACAAGATAAATGATACTAAAAGGGCTGGAAAAAGGGTTATTGCTGTTGGAACTACATCATGTAGAGTATTAGAAACAATTGCAGATGAAAACGGATATGTTAAAGAAACAGAAGGGGATACAAATATTTTTATTTATCCTGGATATAAATTTAAGTGTTTAGATGCATTAATTACTAATTTTCATTTACCACAGTCAACTTTACTTATGCTTGTATCTGCTTTTGCAAATAGAGATTTTATACTAAAGGCATATAATGAAGCGGTTAGAGAAAAATATAGATTTTTTAGCTTTGGAGATGCAATGTTAATCATATAAGGAGCATGAATGAACAAAGATTTAAGAAAAGAGCTTAGACAATTAAAAAAGCGAAAAGAATTTGATAGAATTTATGAAAGATTTGGAGGTATTGTATATAGAAATACAGTACCTACTTGGTATGCTTATGAAGAAAAGAAAAATTTACTTAAACAAGGGAAATATGAAGAAATATATGATAAATATGGTAATTCAGCTTATCAAAAAGTAGTAGAAAAAGCTAAATATGATGAAATAAAAGAAAATCAAGGATTAGGGAAAGCGATGCTATATAAAGCATCATGTTTTTTGAAGAAAATAGGGATATTTTCTGCATTATTTGTAACAGGTTTTTCAGCACTAGGCTCAACTACATCACAAAGTTTGATTGATTCTAATGCAAAACAATATGAAAAAGAAATTGATGAAAATAATGAAAGAATTCAAAACTATGCTGAAGAGATAAAGGCAATGAATTTTACTAATTTGCAAAATATAATGAAGGTTACTGATGATATGTGGTCAAACATAAAAGGCTATAGAACACCAGAAAAAGATATATATGGTTTTTTTGAATTGGATTTATCTACTCCTGAAGGATATGGTGTATGCCGAAATTTTGCAACAGATGTAGCTAAAAAATTAAATGAAATAAATCCGTCTTATAATGCAAGAACAATAAATGTATATATGTCTGAAGAAGGATATATAAAGATGACAGATATTGATAGATTGAATATTAATTCCTCTTCAGAATCAAAAAAAGAGAATAATGTTGATAATAAAGAAAGTACCAAAGAAAAAAATAGTGAGACAAAAGAAGATAATAAAAACGAAACAGTTCAAAGTGGTGACAGTATATCTTCAAAATTATCTAATACTTTTATAGGAAATCATATGGTTGTATTAGTTGATATTGATGAAGATAATGTTACACTTATGGTAGACCCTACGAATCCTTCAATAGGAATTTATAAGGATGGAAAAATAAGACTGCTAAATCCAACAAATATGTCAATGGATGCGAAAGAATATGCTACAGGTGTATTACATGGAGGCATGGATGGAATTATTTTGGTAGCCAAGGATTTTATTAGTTCATTTAAAAATTCAAAACTATCTTTTGAAGAGTTAGAAAAAAAGTATGGACTTGAAGCACAAAATAAAGCTTTAAAACAAGTTAGAGCAGCAACTATTGCACAATCATCACTTAATGAAGAAAAAGATAAATTTAATGAAAGAATTAAAGTAACTAATCTTCAAAATAATGAAAAAAAGAGTAATACATTTTTTAAAGAAAGAGAAGATGAAGAAAGATAGTAAAAATATGAAAAATATTTATATTACATATTTTTATATTTATTAAAATCAAATTTGTATGCTAGGAAGGAATATTATTAAGTATGAAACAAGCTATAACTTATGAACTTATACATGAATGTAAGCAAACTGGTGCTAGAAGAGGAATAATCCATACACCTCATGGAGATATCCAAACCCCAGTTTTTATGCCTGTTGGTACACAGGCAACAGTAAAATCATTGTCACCAGAGGAACTAAAGGATGTAAATGCACAGATTATATTAGCAAATACATATCATTTATTTTTGAGACCTGGTCATAAACTGGTAGAAAAGGCTGGAGGATTACACAAATTTATGAATTGGGATAGACCTATACTTACAGATAGCGGTGGTTTTCAAGTTTTTAGCCTAGGACAACTTAGAAAAATTTCTGAAGAGGGTGTTGAATTCCAATCACATTTAGATGGTAGTAAGAAATTCTTGTCACCTGAAAAAGCAATTGAAGTAGAGAATTCTTTAGGTGCTGATATTATAATGGCTTTTGATGAATGTTGTGAATATCCATCAACATATGAATATACAAAAAAGTCAATGGAAAGAACAACGAGATGGGCTCAAAGATGCAAAAAAGCTCATAAAAATGTAGAAAATCAAGGATTATTTGGAATTATTCAAGGTGGCTTTTATGAAGATTTAAGGAAAAAAAGTGCAGAGGATTTAATAAAATTAGATTTTCCAGGTTATGCAATAGGAGGTATTAGTGTAGGTGAACCAAAAGAAAAATTTTTAGAAATATTAGATTATACTACACCACTTATGCCTAAGAATAAACCAAGATACTTAATGGGAGTAGGTACACCAGATTATTTAATTGAAGCTGTTATTGCGGGAATTGATATGTGTGACTGCGTGTTACCTACAAGAGTTGCACGACATGGAACAGCACTCACATCTAAAGGAAAAATTGTTGTAAGAAATGCAACTTATGAGGAAGATTTTTCTGCATTAGATGATGAATGTGATTGTTATGCATGTAAAAATTATACAAGAGCATATATTCATCATTTAATTAAAGCTAATGAAATTTTAGGAATAAGATTACTATCTTTGCATAATATAAAATTCTTGACTAACTTGATGGATAAGGTTAGAATAGAAATTGAAAATGATAATTTAGGATGTTTTAAAAATGATTTTTACCATAAATATGGTTACATTGATTAGGAGGAAATTTTGTAAATGGATGATGCAAATCAAAAGAAAAAAGTAATATTAATGGCAATTGTTGCTTCTGTAATATTATTTGTGATTATTTTAAGTATAACTATAGTTTTTATGTCTATGGATGCCAGAAAAACTAAAATCATGATTGGAAATAATTTATATAAGACTAATACGACAGAAATGAGAGATCAAAATGGAAGTACATATCAAAGAAAGTCAATTCAGACACAGGAACATGGTGAATTACCTATGATTTTGGTAACACCTTTTGGTGACTATTATTGTATTGAATCTATTTCAACATTGTTTGGATATAGATATAATAAAGGTTCATATATTGAGTTGGATGAAAATACTGATAAATGTCATATTAGTACTTCTGGTGAATTTGTTTCTTTTTCATCTGATTCGGATAATATACATAAATATATAAAAAAAGCAAAATACGAAAAAGAATTAGCTGAAAAGGAAGTTAATAAAAGAAACAATGGACAACAGATAAATACTGAAATAGAAGAGGAAGAACAAATAACATTAGAAAATCCAGTTATAAAATTTGTAGATGGAAAATTATATGCATCTTATGATGCAATTACCCAAGGACTTAATATGAATATATCAGTAGCGGATAATACTGTTACAATGTATTCATTGGAAGAATTAGTAAAAACATATTCCAGTTTCTTAAGTAAAAAGGGATATAATTTGTCTTCTAATTATAAAAATAAAAGGGCATTATATAAAGGATTGGCTGTTGTAGGACAAAATGATGAAAAATATGGTGTTGTTCAAGTAAATGGAAATGATTGTAAAGACGTTATAAGTCTTAGATATGATTATGTTGAATATGTACAAAGTATAGAAGAATTTGTAGTTGCTAGTGATTCAAATTATGGTATGCTAGCACCAGGTGCTGAAAAACCAACAGTACCATTGGAATATGATAGTATACAATTACTTGATGCAAATAATAAGTTATATATTGTAGAAGTAAATAAAAAATTTGGGGTTGTTAATGCATCTGGTAAAGTAATTGTACCAACTGAATATGATCAAATTGGATTAAACAATGCTAATGCTTATAGTGGACAAGGATTAGAAAATAATTTTTTAATAGCTAAAGAATGTATACCAGTTAAGAGAAATGGTTTATATGGATTATTTAGTAAAGATGGTTATATTATTGCAAGAACTATTTATAATTCAATTGGATGTGAAGATCCTGCAAAATTAATTCAAAATACATCTGCGATGCCAACAGTAGTTGTACCATTAACTGATAAATTGCAAGGAATAGTTTTCTCTATGAAAAATAATACTGGAACTGAAAATTATGGTATGATGACGACAAATGGAGACATAATTCTAAATGCATATTATACAGCAATTTATTATATGACATCTAATGGACAACCAACGTATTATTTTAATAAAGTTAATAATAACGAATTATTAACACTACAAGAATTAATTAATACAAGAACAGAATTAAAAAATTTAATACAAAATAATACATATAAAAAGAAATCACAGAGTGAAATAGATGCCGATACTAAAGCCGAACAGGCGCAAATAGATAATACTACTTCAGAAGATGTGTCTAATGATTCAAATCAAACAGAAACTGATAACCAAAATGGAGATATAGATGCAAATACAACTCAAACTGATAATAATGTAAATTAGAATAGTATAATCCCTAAAAACTTTCATATTTATAGTATATGAAAGTTTTTTTGGGAGGTAAAAATAATGAATGAAAAAAATAATTCTATAAGTTCTTTTATAAAGGGAATTTTTATAAGTTTTGGATTAACAATAATATTGTTTTACATATTAGGAATGCTATTATCCTATACTACATTGCCAGAAAGTATTATTAATCCTGCTATTATGATTATTACTGGAATAAGCATATTAATTGGAGCATCAATTGTAACAATTAAGTCGAATAAAAAGGGATTTATTAAAGGAGCACTTGTGGGACTACTTTATTTTGGATTGATATATTTTTCATCAAGTGTAATTTTGAAAAATTTTCAGGTAAATATATACTCAATAATAATGTTTTTAGTTGCATTTTTATGTGGCAGTATTGGAGGAATTGTAGGTATTAATTTAAAAAAGTAATATATTTGAAGGAAATTGTTTAATTGGTTGAAATAAGAAAATAATATTAATATTAAACTTTTATTATTTTTCATTAAAAATTTTTGATAAATATTAGAAAGTTAAAAAAATATGTTGATATTTTTATTTTTTTAATATAAAATCAAAAAATGAAATACTGAAGGAGGAAAAAAGTGAGTGTAACTTTAGAAGATGTCAAAAATAATCCAGAGGTAGAGCAACTTATACTAGCTGCACAGCAACAGTTAGATGTATTAGGATATACAGAGCATGCACATAGACATTTAGTAATTGTTTCAGAACGAGCGGGAGAAATTTTAAGAACTTTGGGATATGATGAAGATAGAATAAGACTTGCTCAAATTGCAGGATATTTGCATGATTTGGGAAATGCAATCAATAGAACTGATCATGCTCATACGGGTGCTATATTAGCTGGAAATATTTTAAAAGAAATGGGAATGGATGTTAAGGAAAGAACTGAGATAATGATGGCAATAGGAAATCATGACGAAAATACGGGAACGGCTGTAAATGATATATCTGCTGCAGTAATATTGGCAGATAAATCTGATGCACATAGAAGCAGAGTATCAAAAACTAATATGTCACTGTTCGACAAGCATGATAGAGTTAATTATGCAGTAACTGACGCAAACTTAAAAATAGATAAAGATGAAAGAAAAATTATTTTGGACTTGACTATAGATACAAAAATGTGTCCGGTATTAGATTATTTTGAGATATTTATGGAAAGAACAATGATGAGCAAATATGCTGCCAAATATTTGGGATTATGGTTTGAAGTAGTCATAAATGATACAAATTTATTATAGGGGGTACTAAGAGTTGAAAAAGAATATTTTAACAAAAATAATAGTTATATTGGCAATAATATTAGTGGCAATAATTTCTTTCTTTGGAATATATAAAAGAAACTTAAATAATTGGACTAATATATTACCTAAATTTAATTATGGTAAAGAGCTTAAAGGAACTAGAGATTTCGGATTTGTAATAGATGATGGAACAAAAGAAGTTGAGGAAGATGAAGCTAGTGAGGAAGCTACTAGTGAAGAAAATAATGATGAAACAGCGAATACGGAGACAGACCCAAAGGAAGATTCTGCAGAAAAGGATAAGGAAACAGACAAAAAAGAAGATTCATCAAAGGAAGATAAAAAAACAGATAAAAAAGAAGATGCTTCAAAGAAAGATGAAAAAACAGACAAAAAGGAAGATGCTTCAAAGAAGGATGAAAAAAAGGATGAAAAGGAAGATTCTTCAAAAGAAGATAAAAATGTAGAATCAGAAGATAATTCTGAGAGTACAGAACCTGAAACTAAAGAAGCTCCTATTAATCCTCAAGAAGTTTTAAATGTACAAAATTATAAAAAATCTAAAGAGATAATTGAGAGCAGATTGAAATCTTATGGAATAGTTGATGCTATTGTTTCAATGAATGAAGAAAATGGTGCTATTAATATAGAAACATCTAATACAGATATAACTAATTTTGTTCCAACATTAATTGAAGGAAAAGGCGATTTTGAAATTATTGATTCAGATACTGAAGAATGTCTAATTGATAGAAGCATGATAAAAAGTGCAACAGGTTATTATGTTCCTAGCGAAAATTCTACTGCAGAAAATCCAACGTATGATTTAGGAATTTCTTTTCAATTTAATTCTAATGCACAAAATAAAATAAATGAAATGACCAAAAAATATATTGAAACAACTGATGAAAATGGCGAAACTACGCAAAAAACGATTACTATTAGAATAAATGATACTGATATATATAAAACATATTTTTCACCTGAAGGAACATATACTTCTATAAATGTTCCAATATATAAAGATGTACAAACATCAGATATTGATACATTTAATCAAAAATATAGAGAATGTCTTGTTTATCAATCAGTACTTGAAACAGACGAAATGCCAATAAAATATAAAGTTGATAGTGGCGTATATTTAAACTCTAATTTATCTGAAAACTTTTTAACATATTTTTCAATAGCTACTTGTGCTATTTTAGTTATAATAGCTGTTTTGATGGTTAAGAAGTATGGAAAAACCGGCTTGAAGATGGCTTTAATTGAAATAGGATATGTTGCAATATTGCTTTTATTAATTAGAGTAGTTGGAGCTACGTTAACATTAGTTGGACTAATGATGATTTTCTTTATGAGTATATTAAATTATTTATTTATGTCAAATTTAACAAAGACAGATAAATTAGAACAGTTAAAAAAATTTTTAATGAGTATAATTCCATTCCTTATCATGATTTTAGTATTTAATTTTGTAAAAGATATTAATTTATTATCAGTTGGAATAATAGGCATTTGGGGAATAATAACATTTATTTATACTTTTTTAGTTTCTCTTGTATTATTGGAAGAAAGGAATGATATATAAATGAAGAAAAAAATAATATTATATGGATTAATGATTTTGGCGATTGTTCTTGGTGTTGTTGTTATAACTTTAAAAGGTTTTAACTATGATATAACGTGTTCTAATCATAAAAGATTAGAAATAACATTAGATAAAGAACATAATATAAGTGATGTTAAATCAATAGTGAAAGAAACAATTAAAAATAAAACTGTAGTAAAACAAACGACATTGTTTAATACAAGTTTTTCTATTGAAGCAATTGATATAACTGATGAAGAAATAAATAATTTACTTGGAAAATTAAATGAGAAATATCAAACTGACTTTAACATAAAACAGATGAAAAAAGAAGATATTTTAGATGAATTAGATGTAGATTCTTCAATTGATAGTATGGAAGATAAAGAGGTTTCAGAATTGATTGAGAAAATAAAAAATCAATATGGATTAGAATACACAAAGGAAGAACTTCAGAATACAGATGTTTCTTTAAAATTATCAAATGTTGCTAAAACAAGTTTTCTAGATTTTACTAAAAGTCTTATAATGCCTGCATTACTTTCCTTAGTTATTATTGCAGTATATTATAGTATAAGATTTAAAAAATTATATAAGTTAGCTTGGCTTTGTGAACCTGCTAAACTAATTTTTGAAATGATTTTAGTTCAAGCTTTTATAATTGCTGTAGTTGGACTAGTGAGAATACCAATAAATAGTTACATTAATATTGTTTTAATATTTATCTGGATGATTCAATTAATTTTGAAGACGATAATATCAGAAAAACAATTAAGTAAGGTTTAGAAATAATGAAAACATATAAAAAGCTCTCAAAATAAAATTTGAGAGCTTTTTGCTTTTTTTAAATAAAGCAAAAAATTGCTTACAAAATAGCAAATTTACTTGAAAAAACGTTACTTAAAAGATATAATAATTACATCATTTTAAGGAGGTTATTATGAGAAAATATTTCGAAACAGATGGAATAAGAAGAATAGCCAATACAGAGCTTTCACCTAGTTTAGTATTTAAGGTTGCAAAAGCAGGTGCTGCTGTTTTTTCTAGGCGTACAGGAAATGTACCAACAATTTTTATTGGAAGGGATACTAGAATTTCTGGAACTTTAATTGAAAGTTCAATGATTGCTGGATTTCTTAGTTATGGTGCAAATGTTAAAACTTTAGGAGTGATACCTACACCAGCAGTTGCTTATTTAACTAAAAAATATAGTGCAGATGCTAGCGTAGTAATTTCCGCTTCACATAATACTTTTGAATTTAATGGAGTAAAGTATTTTAGCAATAAAGGAATGAAGATACCAGATGAATTAGAGGAAGAGATTGAAGAAATAATGGATTCTGATACACAGTTATCTGAATTGACGGCTGTTGCAGAAAAAATTGGTGTAGCAGAAAATGCTGAATATATGGTAAATGATTATATTGATTTTATAGTTGGTATATTTCATGAAAGCATTACTAAAAATAATAGAGAAGATTTTAGAGTTTTAATTGATACAGCTAATGGTGCTACATCTTTTGTAGCAGAGAAAATATATAATAGACTTGGAATAAAATTTGATATTATTAATAATAGTCCAAATGGTGTTAATATTAATAAAAATTGCGGTTCTACACATTTAGAAATGCTAAAAGAAAAAGTTGTTGAAGGAAAATATAATTTGGGAATTGCATATGATGGTGATGGTGACAGATGCCTAGCAGTTGATGAAAAAGGTGAGGTTATTGATGGTGATGTTATGTTAGCCATTGCATCAAAGTATCTTAAAGAAAATGGAAAACTTGCAAATGATACTTTAGTTGCAACTGTTATGAGTAATCTTGGCTTAAATAAATTTTCTGAAAAAAATGAAATTAATTTTAAACAAACTAAAGTTGGAGATAGATATGTTTTAGAAGAAATGTTAAAAAACGGATATAATTTAGGTGGAGAACAATCTGGACATATTATTTTTCTTGATTATAATCCAACAGGTGATGGCATTTTAACTTCTTTGATGTTACTTAGAATTTTATTTGAAAAAAATCAATTAGCATCAGAAGCTAGAAAAATTGTAAATATATATCCTCAAGTATTAATAAATGCTAGAGTAAATAGTGATAAAAAATATGATTATGATAAAGATAAAGAAATAATGGATAATATTGAAAAATTAGAAAAAGAGTTTTATGGAAATGGTAGGGTCTTAATTAGAACTTCAGGTACAGAACCTTTAGTTAGAGTTATGATTGAAGGAGAAAATCAAGAATATATTACAGAAAAAGCTAAAGAACTTGCTAGCTTAATAGAAAAAAAATTAAAGTAAAAAAGTGTGTTAATTTGATTATACTAAATTTTAGTAAAATATTGTTATTTATGATAAAGTTTTAATTGTTATGATTTAAATTTTTTCTAACATATTTATCTATTTGGAAGGAATGAAATTAAAAATGGGAAATTTAACTTTAGATTCTAAAAAAGAAATTGAAGATGAATTAGAGGAACTTTCTGCTATATGTAATTATTTAGAAAAATCTGATAGGCAAGATACTAATTTTACTTCCCTACAAAGGAGAGATGAATTAGTATTAATTGATGGTATTAAGATTCCACGTATTTTAATGTTACAAAATTCTGATGGGGTTACTGAAATACTAAAAAGAGGACAAAAAACTAAATTAAATAAAGATGAAATTGAAAAATTATCTGAAGAAACTAAGTTAGATGTAGAAGATATCGCTGAATTGATTGAATTTGGAATGACAAATGATGAAATTGCTCAAGCTGCAAAAATGATTCCTTTCAAGGAAAATGCTGAAAGTAAAGCAATAAGTGAAATGATTAAGATGAAGATTGATCCAAATCAATTAGCTGAATTGAAGGAAAGAGCAATTCAGATTACATCTATAGAAGATGGAATTATTCAAGTTGAAGAAATTGAGAAAATTGCAGAAGTAGATGAAAAAGGATTGTTAAAATTAGACGATAAATGGCTTGCAAAAAATGAAAGTCTAAGATTATATAGTGAGATGGGCTTGATAAATTTATCACAAGAATTAACAGTTAAAGATTTACCTAAAAAAGAATATGAAGAAAATGGAGATGGTTCTTTAGAAATTGTTCCATTAGAAAAAAAGAAAGAGGAAAAAACCAAAGAAGATATTGAAAAAACTGAAGTTGCTAAAAGCATAGGAGAAGAACCAGATAATATTTTAAGTATTATTCAAATTGAAGATAGAGATGGTGGTTCAAAATTATTTAATTATGACATGGATGAAAAATCAAAACCACTAATTGTAAGACTAAGAAATAATAATTTTAAAGTATTGGAAGAAAAGCAAGATGGAACTAGAACAGAATTGATGGGCTATGAAGTTAATCCTGCTGCAAAACAAGTAGCAGAATCTTTAAAAGATACTAAAGGGAAAAGTTTATTTACAACTCTAAAAGCTGGAGAAATTAGGGCTGGAAAAACTAATCCTAATCAAGAAAGATATGATGTATTTTTGGTAAGAAGAGCTGGCGAAAGTAAAGATGATGATTCAAATAATTTATTATTTGTTGGTCTTTCAGGCAAGACAGATATGAGTATTGTTGAAAATAAAAATGATTCTATAGAATTTCAAAGAGTGCCTATTTCATCAGTTTATCCTAAAAATATATATTTAGAAGAAGGTGGAATAACAGACAGAAGAGAGAAAAAAGAAATTGGTACAAATCAAGAACAAGAAAAAGATGATAATGAAAAACCAAATATTAGTTTTAGTGATATACAAAAAAGGAAAGATTTATTAAAGAGATTGATGAGAATAGATGCATTAATTAGAAAAATAGAAGACGAGAAAATACACAATGCTGATGATAGAACGGACAATCAACAAGAAAAAAGGGATAGAGATAAATTATCTGAACTAAAAGATGTGAGAGCAAAAATGATTAATGATCTTGGAATGAAAGATTCTAATGTTTTAGAATTAGAAGAAGATCATGCAAGATATTTAGGCGATAATGCAAATAAACATTAAATAATAAATTGAAAGGAAGTTTTAATGAATAGAAATATAGTAATTGGAAATGCATGGCCATATGCTAACAGTTCTTTACATTTGGGACATGTTGCAGGTTTAATATCAGGAGATATTTTGGCTAGATATTTTAGATTGACAGGAGATAATGTAATGTTTGTTTCTGGCTCTGATTGCCATGGAACACCAATAACTGAAAGAGCAAGAAAAGAAGGAAAAAATCCAAAGGAAATTGCTGAATTTTATGATTCGGAATTTAGAAATTTATTTAAAAGATTTAATTTTTCATATGATTTATTTTCAAGTACAGATACAGATTATCATAAAGAAAAAGTAAAAATATTGTTTAGAAAACTTTATGATAATGGATATATTTATGAAAAAATTGAGCCACAATGTTTTTGTGAAAAGTGTAATAAATTTTTGGCAGATAGAGAAATCATATTAAAATGTCCTGAATGTGGAGAGGAAACAAAAGGGGACCAATGTGATAATTGTTTGCATGTACCAACTGCCAAGGAATTAGTAAATGGAACATGTATTGTTTGTGGAACAAAGACAGTTCAAAAAAATAATAAAATATTATATTTAAATCTACCAATTTTTCAAAATAAAATTGAGGAACATACAGAAAAAGTTGAAAAAGAATGGAGAATAAATGCACGTAATGAGACTCATAAATATTTAAAACAAGGATTAGTTGAAAGAGCGGTTACGAGAGATATAAACTGGGGTGTTGAAATACCAGTTGAAGGATATGAAGATAAAAGAATGTATGTCTGGATAGATGCTGTTTTAGGTTATTTAACAGATACAATGAAAGTTTGCGAAGATAGAGGTTTAAATTGGGAAGATTTTTGGAAAGAAGGACATAATAATAAAATTTATATGTGCCATGGAAAGGATAATATTGTTTTCCATAGTATAATATTAAATGCTCTTTTATTAGGACAAGAAGAAAATTATCATTTAGTAGATACAATTGTTTCAACAGAATATTTGAACTATAATGATCAAAAATTTTCTAAAAGTAAAAAAATAGGAATTACTGCTTTAGAGGCTTTAGATTTGTATCCTGTTGATTCTTTAAGGTATCATTTAGTAAGCAATGGTCCAGAGAAAAAAGATACTAATTTTACACCAGAAGATTTTGTTGCAACTCATAATGGAGAATTGTTAAATAAATTTGGTAATTTAGTAAATAGAACTCTTAAATTTAAAGGATTAGAAAAGATTGAGGCTGCTGAAATTGATAGGGATATTAAAGAAAAAATAGAACATACTTATGATGAAGTTGGAAACTCAATTGAAAAATTAGAGTTTAGAGAGGCGGTTTCTAAGATAATTGATTTGGTTGAAATTGCAAATAAATATTATGATACACAAGAACCATGGAAACAGAAAAAAGAAAATGAAATAGAATTTAAAAATACAATTTTTACATGTAGTAATATTATTGCAAATTTAAGTAATTTATTTGAACCTATTATGCCAGGTACTTGTCAAAAAATTAGAGAATTTTTAGATTTAAGTGAACCTTCTTGGAAACCAACATATCTAGCTAAAGAAATAGATTTAAAAGATAAAAATATTGAACCATTATTTGAAAGATTAAAATTAGAATAAATGTTGTAATGAAAGGGACGATTATTATATGGGTAAATTATTTGTAATAGATGGAACTGATGGAAGTGGTAAACAAACTCAATTTGATAGATTAAAAGATAGGCTAAATGAAGAAAAAATTAATTTTATGGAAGTTTCTTTTCCAAATTATGATAGTCCATCATCTTCTTTAGTAAAAATGTATTTATCTGGAGAATTTGGAGAAAATGCAAGTGAAATTAGCCCTTATATTGCTTCAAATTTTTATGCTGTCGATAGATATGCAACATATAAAACTAAAATAGAAAAATTTTATAATGATGGTGGAATTGTACTAGCAGATAGGTATACTACAGCTAATATGGTACATCAAGCAGGAAAAATTAAAGAAATAGATGAAAGAAAAAAATTTATATCATGGTTGTATAATTTAGAATTTGAAATATATAAAATTCCTAAACCAGATAAAGTCTTTTTCTTAAATATGCCTCCTGAAAAAAGCCTTGAATTAATAAAAGATAGAGAAAATAAATTTTTGCATACTATGAAAAAAGATATACATGAAAGAGATGCAAATCATATTATTGATAGTTATAATGCTGCATGTTGGGTTGCAAAAGAATATGGATGGATTAGTATTAATTGCATAAAAGATGGAAAATTAAGAAGTATTGATGCTATACATGAAGAAATATTTGCGGAGGTTGTTAAAAGTTTGAAATGAAACTAGGTTTTTTTGGAGGATCTTTTAATCCGCCTTCTATAGCTCATTATAATTTGATAAAACAAGCTCTAGAATTATATGATTTTGATAAGGTTTATTTTGTCCCTGTTAATGATTATTATAAAAAAGAGGATTTAGCAAGATATGAAGATAGAACTAATATGATAAAGCTTATGATAAAGTCTGAAACTAAGATAGATATATATTACATGGATAATTCTAGAAGTTTTAATACAATTGATACATTAACAACAATAAATGATGAATTTAAAAATAATGAAATTGTATTTTTTATGGGAGAGGATAATTTTTACAAAATGCCTACATGGAGGGCTTATGATAAACTAAAAAAATATAATTATATTATTTTTCAAAGAAATGATAATTTTGTTGCTAATATAAATATGCCTAATGTTATTTATATGAAAAATTCAGAAAACCTTCTAATTAGTTCTACTTTAATTAGAGATAAATTAATTAGAAATGAAGATATTTCAAATTTGGTAAATAAGGATGTTGAAAGGTATATTAAAGAAAATAAAATTTACATAGGTAAAAATTAATGAAAGAGATAATTTCAAAATTTATAAAAGGAATAATTGTGCGGGATTGCAGCATTAACAGCTGGGGCTGGAACTATTGCAATAGTATTGGGAATCTATGATAAATGTATGAAAATAATTGCAAATCCATTTAAAAACTTTAAGGAAAATTTACGTTATATTTGGCCAATATTGCTTGGAATTCTTTTTAGTGTTGCTTGTTGTGCAGGATTGATTGCATATTTATTGGCTAATTATAATGCTTTAACTATGTGTGCTTTTTTGGGAATAATAATTGGTGGAATTCCTGAATTAATAGCTACAGCTAATAAAAAAGGTTTTGACAAAAAGTATCTTATAAGTATGATGGTTGCTCTTGTTATAACAATTATTATGACAATTATTGCTTCAAATACGAAAGAAGGAAAGACTGTAGAATATTTGAGTATTCCAGAATTAATAGTTTATGGTGCGATATATGCTTGGGGAGCGGTTATGCCAGGTATGACAACTATTCATATTTTAATATTTATGGGAGTATTAGCTCCTATAATAGAAGGTTTTACAGCATTAAATTTTGCTATAATTGTTCCTTTTGGTATTGGTTATATTGCAATTGCACTTACAACTGCAAATTTGATAACATATTTATTTAATAGATTTTATGGAATGACATATTATGCAATAATTGGCTTTTCAATAACATCTTTAGTATTATTTATTCCTAAATTTAATAATGTGTTAGAAATACTTTTGGGAATAATTGTATTAGTTATTTTTGCTTTTATCATTTTTGCAATTACAAAAATAGATAAAAATACAAAACAAACAAAAGAAAAGGTGGATTTATAAAAATGAGAGGTAAGTTGGTAAATGCTATAGTTGGTGGAATGAATTTACTATATGGTATATTAGTTTTATTATTTAATTTATATATGCCTAATGTAAATACTGCAACAGCTGAAGAATTAAGATTAATTAATCAAAATAATATTTTAATTTTTATGTTAATGATTGTTGTTGCATTTGCTAATATAATTACTTTAATTTTTAATCGAAAAGATAAAGTATTTTTATTTTCTTATATTTTAGCAATATTATCTTCAACATTTTACTTTTTTGATTTTTATTATATTGCAATAATCTATATTTTGGCTGCTTTACTTATTGAGGTGCAAGTACTTAGGGAAAATGTTATTTCTGTAAATAATGTATTTTACATAGTTTTTATAAGCATTATTATGGTTGCAATTGTGCTAGTAGGAATTAATGTTTTAACATATAAATATGAATTACAAGATATTATTAAAGAAGAAAATAAAGGATATATTTCATACTCAGATGACTATTTTAAAAATATAACTGAATTAGGTGAGGATTCAGAAGTATATCTAAATGTTAAACGTAATGGTAAATGGGGATATATAAATAAGAAAGGTGAAACTAAAATAGATTTTATTTATGATTATGCTTTACCATTTGTAACTATTGAAAAATATGATAAAAAATTTGATATAGCCTTAGTTGATGATCGAGATACTGCTTCTATAATATTAAAAAATAAAAGAGTCGTTATGACTTTTAAAAATGATATTCCTTATGATGATATGAATAGTCAATTAGATAAATTTCAAGATTTATACGAAAATACTTTTGGACAAGAAGGCAATATTGAAAATAAGTTTTTATCTGTTGAGACAAGCAATATGAATGTGATAAATGCATATGAAGGATATCCTTACAGATTTCCGTTTAATTCTGAATATGATATATATATAACAGTGTCACAAACTGGTGGCAAACATAGGTATGAGTTCATAAAAAAATCTAATTCTAATGTTAGAGTAAGCATAGACTGTGATAACTTAAAATTTGATGATACTCATTTATATGTGTATAGTAATGGATTTTTACCATTTTATAAAAACTCTGAAAATATTCAGGGATGGTATACAAAAGAAACTAAACGTGTTGAAATGCCAGGAAATATACAAATATTAGAATTTTATGATTCACAAATTCTTATTAAGGATTATGATCAAAACATTATTTATTTTGCTGATATTAATGGAAAAAAGATTTCACCTGATTATAAAGATATTTTTGTTTTACAAGATGGATATATAGTAAAAGATATGAATAATAAGTATATAATAATTGATAAAGAATTTAAAAAGATTTTAGATATTGAATATGATTATATAAATCCAATGTTATTAAATCAAGGAATATTAATTTGTGCAAATTTACCAGCAAAGATTAATTTTAGTGAATCAGAATATCCAAGTAATATACAGTATGATTTAGTAGATTTAGAAGGAAAAAAGATTACATTAACTAATTTAGATGGCTCTGTAATTGAAAATCCAGCATATTCATCAATTTATTATACTGATAATAAAAAAATGGTTTCAAGTTATGATTTGTATGTTGAGCAATTTACCGATATTGTATATAACTTTATTGGTGAGGAATTTTATGAATAGGAGAAATATTTTTGAAAAAGCTGATTATTTCATTATTAATATTAATAATTATTGTCTTTAGTATTGTATTTTGTTTTAATAATAGAGAAATTAAGATAACAAAAAAAAATGATAAGATAACTATTATTACTACTGTATATCCTTTATATGATTTTGCAAAGCAAATTGCTGGGGACAAGGCAAATGTTTATATGTTACTTACTCCTGGTGTTGAAATTCATGATTATGAGCCTACTCCACAAGATTTAATAGATATTCAAAATGCTGATTTATTTTTATATCTTGGTGACGAACTTGAGCCTTGGGCAAAGACTACAGTAGCTGGACTAGAAAATAAAGATAATATTATTGATGTTACTTATAATGTGGAAAAAATGAAAATTCAAGATATGCATGATGATGAAAGTCATGAAGAGTATGATACTCACATTTGGTTAAATCCATTAAAATCAGTAGAAATTATTCGTAATATCACAAATGAATTATGTGAAAAAGATTCTATTAATGAAGGATATTATAAAGAATGTGAGGAAAATTATACGAATAGTTTAATAAAATTAGATAATGATTTTCAAAATGTCGTATCTAATGCAAAAAAAGATATTATTGCTTTTGGAGGACCATTTTCTTATTCATATTTAGTAGATAGATATAAGATTAATTATATTAGTGTATATGATTCTTGCGGTGAGGAGACAGAACCAAGCTTAGATAAGATACTTGATATAATTAATCAAATGAAAAAAAATCATATTGGAGTAATTTTTAAGAAAGAATTGTCATCAGGTAATATAGCAAAGACAATATCTGACGAGACTGGTGCAATAATATTAGAATTTAATTCACTACATTCTATTACAGAACAACAATTAAATAGTGGTGAAAATTATATTTCGATTATGTATAAAAATTTAGAAAATTTAAAAAAGGCATTAAATGACTAATTTTTATACTTACAGAAAGGACTGAATTTATTTATGAAGATTTTTGACATAAAAAAACTCAATGTAAAATATAATGAACATTATGCATTAAAAAAGATAAATTTATCAATTAAACCAAATGAATATGTTTGTTTAGTAGGGAAAAATGGCTCTGGTAAAAGTACACTTCTTAAGGTAATTGCTGGATTAATAAAAAAAGATTCTGGTACTATTGATATATATGCAAACAAAGGAGATATTGCATATTTAGCACAGAATAATATGAGAGATATTAATTTTCCTGCAACTGCTAAAGAAATAATAATGACTGGATGTCAGAAACATGGAGAAAAGTTATTTTATTCGAAAACAGATGAAGAAGCATTAGAAAAAATATCTGAAAAATTAAATATAAAAAAGTTATTAAATAAAAAGATTGGAGATTTATCAGGAGGAGAAAGACAACGTATTTTGCTAGCAAGAACCTTAATTGGAAATCCAAAAATATTATTACTTGATGAACCTTGTAGTGGTTTTGATGCTCAATCTATTAGAACGTTTTATAAAATTTTAGATGATTTGTATAGCAATACTGATATAACAATTATTATGGCAACACATGATTTAGATGAAATTAGTAATACTAATGTACGTGTGATTGCATTAGATCAGGAAATTGTTTTTGATGGAAATATAAATGATTATAAGAAACAAATGGAATAAGTATAAAGAGGAGAAAACTTAGTTGAAAAAATATATTTTGGAATTTACAACTTTTATATGTGGAGCAATTGGAATGATAGTTGAACTTGTTGCTGCTAGAATTCTTTCTCCATATTTAGGAAGTTCTAATTTGATTTGGACATGCATTATTGGAATGATGCTTGCTTTTATGAGTATAGGATATTTTATAGGTGGAAAAATCGCAGATAAGTATCCTAATATTAATATTATGTCATTATTTTTGTTATTATCTGCAGTTTTTATTAGTGTAATACCATTTTTAGAAATTTATATTATTGAACCACTTTCTAAAACAAAAATTAATCCTAGTTTAGTTGCAATTACTTGCTCAACTATTACTTTTGGAATGCCAAGTTTACTTTTAGCAACTATATCACCTTTTGCTGTTAAACTTAAAGATAAGGAATTAACTGATATCGGTAAAGTATCCGGAAAAATGTCTTCTTTTTCTACAATTGGTAGTATTGTAGGTACTTTTATGGCTGGTTTTATATTAATTCCAATTATTGGAGTTAATAATATAATATTGGTAATTGTTACTATAATTTGTTTATTGTCATTTTTTATTTATAATGGTAAGAATATAAAATATGTTATAAAATCTATTATTATTTATATAATTTTGATTTGTTTTGTGTTGTTTGCAAAGAAAATGTTCTATAAAACACATTAAGATATAATACTAGACGTAGATTCTGAATATAGTAGAATCTGGATTAAAAATTTAAATGTTGGTGGAAAGAAATTTTATGGAATTCAAGTTGATTTAGGTTTGGAGTCTGTTACTGATGATAAAAATGAATTAACTGATAATTATTTGCAGTATTATAATTTGTTCAATTATTATAATCCAAATACAAAAGATGTTTTGATGATTGGTGGGGCAGCATATACATATCCTACATATTTCCTTAACAAATATAAAGATAAAAATATTGATGTTGTTGAAATTGATGATAAGATGACTAAACTCGCATGTAAATATTTTAATTTGGATAAAAATAATTCTAGACTAGGAATATATCATCAAGATGGAAGAACATATTTAAATAAAAACAGTAAAAAGTATGATTGCATATTAATAGATGCTTTTAAGGGAACAAATGCACCATTTCAACTTACAACTTATGAGGCAGTATTAAATGCTAAAAAAATGTTAAATAATAATGGTGTGGTAATTACAAATATTATTTCTGCTATAGATGGAAAAAATTCAGATTTTATAAAATATGAGTTTTCTACATATAAAAAAGTTTTTGAAACAGTTAAGGTATTTAAAGTTCAAGACGGTTTACCAGATTCAGAAAAGCAAAATCTAATTTTAGTTGGAATAAAAGGAAACAATGATTTTAAATATGTTTCTAATGAAAATGATTATAAAAAAATGCTTAATTCGGAGATAAAAAATTTTAAGTCAAATAAGAATATTGTCACTGATGATTTGTGTCCTATAGGAGTGTAAAATATAGATTAAAATTTCTTTATATTATAGGAAAGTTCTCTGAATTTCCTATAATATAAAGCATTCCACAGAA
>CANPZM010000002.1 GCA_947589065.1 uncultured Clostridia bacterium | reverse complement strand
AGCATAAAAATACTGAAAAATAAAGACTTTTTTGAAAAAATAAATAAATTTACAGATTTCTATTTAATAATAAAAATATTTATGATATAAATTATTTATAAATGGAAAAATCTGCATTATTATTTAAAAAAATAGGTTAAGGCAAATAAAATTAAAAAATAGGAGTAAAAAATGGTAGATAGAAGAAAATATAGGCTAAGATTAAAAAGAAATAGTCTAATTTTTAAGATTGCATTAGTAGTTATTTTATTAATTTTAATATGGACAATATTTAGGTATGCAGCTTATTTTGAAAGAGATGACGAAGGGAAAATTCAAGTTTCAATTCAAAATGAAACTAATATAGAGCTGGTAAATGATATTTATATAGATGAAAATAAAATAGTTTACTTATCAGAAGATGATATGAAAAATTATTTTGATAATGAAATGTATTATGAACAAATAAATGACAACCAAAGAAAGTATATTTCAATTTCAAATAATCAAGTTTTGGAAATTACTGAAAATGAATATCACAGTTTTATAAATGATACTAGATATAAAATAAGAGGAACACTTTTAAAACATAATAATTTATATTATTTCCCAATTTCAGAATTAGAACGTGTTTATAATATTGATGTTGAATATTTGCCAGATAAAAAGAGAGTAAATATAGAAAGGTTAAATGAAGAGAAAGTTGTAGCTACAATTAATAGAGATACAGATTTAAAGTATAAGATGACTAATTTATCTAAAAATGTACAACAGTTGAAACAAGGTGATAAAGTTACTATTATTGAAAAGATGAATAGCAGTTGGGTTAAGATAAAATCTTCTGATTATGCTGTTGGATATATAAGAAGCTTTAGGCTAGTTAATGAGCAAACTGAAAGGGAACGTACAAATAAAGAGGATTATTCTAATTTTGATATCAAAGATGCTTCTTTAATAAAAATAACAGATAAAACTTATAAAAAATTTGATGAAATAATATCTAATTCAGACAGTAGAAAAGTGGAAATTAAGAAAATCTTGAAAGATGCTTTATCAGAAGTTGCTAAATTAAAAGGAAAAGATGTAGGAGTAAAAATTGATATAACTAAAGTAAATAATAATGAAAATTATTATAAATTTCTTAAAGAATTAAAAGCATATTTAAATGATATGAGGATTTGTTTAATAGTTGTAAATGAGCCTAGTATGGATGGACAAATTTTGAAAAATGTTAGTAATATTATAATGTAAAAATGAAGTGAAAACTTGAAATTTAATGTATTAAATTTTATTAAAGAATTAAGAAAGGAATTTAATGAACCATGGAAGAAGAATTTGAGGAACAAGAGAAAAAAAATTCAATTATACCTAAGGTAATTGTTGTATTATTAATTTTAGTAATAATATTAGGAATGAGTGCAATAATATGGTATAGATCAAATTTAAGCTCTGTACAATCAGACAGTGAAAAAGTTGTTGTAGATATAGTTTCTGGAACAGGTGTAATTGGAATTTCAGAAATTTTAGAACAAAAAGGATTAATAAAAGATGCAAATGCTTTTAAAATTTATTGTAAACTAAATGGTAAAACTTCAATGCAGGCTGGAAAATATGAATTAGATAAGAATATGAATGTAGGCCAAATAATAGAAAAATTACAAAATGGGAATATTGTTGATGAAACAGTAACAATAACTTTTTTAGAAGGCAAGAATATGAGATGGATTGCTTCTGAAATTGCGAAGAAAACTGATAATACAGAACAAGATGTATATCAATTACTAAAAGATGATGAATATATAGATTCCTTAATTGATAAATATTGGTTTATTAGTAAAGACATAAAAAATGATGGTATATATTATCCATTAGAAGGTTATTTGTATCCAGATACTTATACTTTTGCTGATAAAACTCAAAAAGCAGAAATTATTTTTGAAAAAATGTTAGACAAAATGAATTCCGTTTTAGAACCATTAAAGGCAGAAATTCAACAAAATGATTTATCAGTTCATGAATTACTTTCTTTAGCTTCTATAGTTGAACTTGAGGCTAAAAATCATGAAAGTAGAGCAGAAGTTGCAGGAGTATTTTATAATAGATTAAATAGAAATATGGCATTACAAAGTGATGTTACTACATATTACGCATTTAAAATAGACATGGGAGATAGGGATTTAACATCAAGTGAAATATCACAATATAATCCTTATAATACTCGTAGTTCAGAAATGGCAGGAAAAATTCCTGTTGGACCAATTTGTATGATGAGTGAATCTTCAATTAAAGCAGTTGTAGAACCAAAAGATACTGATGCTATTTTCTTTGTTGCAGATAAAAATGGAAATATCTATTTTTCAAAAACAAATGCTGAACACGAACAGACTATTAGAAGATTAAGAAATGAAGGCTTATGGTACACATATGACTAATAAAATTGTTGAATAAATATTGACATTTTTGGAAAAACTGTTTAAAATAATTTGTATTAGAAAATATTTAGTGTAGATAACACAAAGTAATTATGATAGAAAATCCTACAGAGAAGATTATCTTGGCTGAAAATAATCTGGATGGAAATAATTATGAAACATGTTGGAGCTATTTTTATAGAGTGGGGTAAATATTGATTTATCCAATTAGGGTGGTATCACGGAAAAAACTTTCGTCCCTTGCAGGGATGAAAGTTTTTTATGTAATAGGAAAGTTTTACTTTTCTATTGTATAAAAATGCATAATAAAGTATATTTCTAAGTTTAAGAAAATATTATATGAAAAATTTATTATTGTATTCTAATTTATATTTTCTCTATAAAATAAATTTTTGCGAAAGGGATGATAAGAATGAATAAATACAGAACATATGACTGTAATACTATTAGAGAAAAAAATGTAGGTGAACATATTAAACTAGCTGGTTGGGTACAAACAATCAGAGATTTAGGTGGTGTACTTTTTGTAGATTTAAGAGATCAATATGGAATTACACAAGTAGTTGCATCTGGAAATCAAGAACTAGTGGATTTGATATCTAGAATACCAGTAGAATCAACTATTTCTGTTGAAGGAGTAGTTAGACTAAGAGATGAAGAAACAATTAATAAAAAAATAAATACAGGTCTTGTAGAATTATTTGCGGAAAAAGTTGAAATATTAGGAAAAAGAACGAAGCCTTTACCTTTTGAAATTGAAACAAGTAGGGAAGTTCGTGAGGACTTAAGATTGCAGTATAGATTTCTAGATTTAAGAAATCAAAAATTAAAAAATAATTTAATATTGAGATCAAAAGTTATTCAATTTATGAGAGAAGAAATGATAAAAAAGGACTTTCTAGAGGTGCAAACTCCAATTCTTACAAGCTCATCACCTGAAGGTGCAAGGGATTATTTAGTACCAAGCAGAATATACCCTGGAAAATTTTATGCACTTCCACAAGCACCTCAACAGTTTAAACAATTACTTATGGTTTCAGGTATAGATAAATATTTCCAAATAGCTCCTTGTTTTAGAGATGAAGATGCGAGAGCAGATAGAACACCTGGTGAATTTTATCAACTAGATATGGAAATGGCTTTTGCAACACAGGAAGATGTATTCGAAGTTATGGAAGAAGTTATATATAATGTATTTAAAAAATTTTCAAACAAGAAGATTGCAGAATATCCATTCCCAAGAATTCCATTTAAGACAGCAATGATGAAATATGGAACAGATAAGCCTGATTTAAGAAATCCACTTGAAATTTGTGATGTTACTGATATTTTTGAAAAGATAGATTTGAAAGTATTTAATGGAAAGCAAGTTAGAATTATTTCTGTTCCAAAGGGAGGAAATGAACCTAGAACGTTATTTGAAGGAATGACAGATTTTGCAATAAATGAATGTAAAGCAAAAGGCTTAGCATGGCTAAAAGTAAATGAAGATAGGACTCTTCAAGGTCCAATTGCCAAATTTATTGATGATGAATCAAGAGAAGCAATGCTTAAAAGGGCTAAAACTGAGGCTGGTGATGCAATATTTTTTATTGCTGAACATGAACCTATTGCTTCAAAATTAGCGGGACAGATAAGAGATGAATTAGGTAAAAGATTAGGATTAATTGATACATCTGTTTATAAATTTTGTTGGATAGTAGACTTTCCAATGTATGAAAGAGTTGATGATGGAAAAATTGAGTTTTGTCATAACCCATTTTCTATGCCACAAGGTGGTTTAAAAGCCCTAGAAGAACAAGAACCATTAGAAATTTTGGCATATCAATATGATATTGTAGGAAATGGAATAGAGCTTGCTTCTGGAGCTGTAAGAAATCATTCACCAGAAGCAATGATAAAAGCTTTTGAAATTGCTGGGTATCAAGAAGATGAAATTTTGAGAAAATTTTCTGCTTTGTATAATGCATTTCATTATGGAGCACCACCACATGCTGGAATTGCACCTGGAATTGATAGAATTATAATGTTACTAGCAGGTGAGGAAACAATTAGAGAAATTCAAGCTTTTCCAATGAATGCAAAGGCACAAGATTTATTAATGGGTGCACCATCAAGTGTTAGTGAGAAGCAATTAGATGAAATTCATATAAAAATAAATGAAAGAAAATAATCATATATTTAAATCACCTTCATAATAATTATAAAGGTGATTATTTGAACGAAAATGTTATTTATATTGATTATTTAAATTCTTATTTAGATATTACATCAAAAAAGTTACCTAAATTATTTAAAAAAATTTTATATAAAATTTTAAACTTTTTTGGATATATAAAAAGCGAGAAAAATTACTTAAAAGTTACTTGTTTAGAAAATGATATTTTAAATGAAAGAATTATTACAAACTTATTTAAAAAAATGCAAAGCATAAATTCAAAAACAGTTGTTGCACCAGATTTATTCATTAATAATGATAGATTTATAAAAATCTTGAGACAAAAAGATTATGAAATTTTGCTAGGAAAATGGTTATATAAATATTTAACATGTGACATAATAAATAAGATTGCATATGTTCAAAACAGGAAAATTGAAGAAATTGAAATTACAGTTTTGACAAATGAAGATTCAGATATAAATTTTGAAAATATAAAAATACTAGCACAAAGATGTAAGGTATTAAATATAATTACAAATAAAATAGATAAATATGAAGTTTTAGAACGCTTTTTATATGATGAGTATGGAATAATAATAAATATTTCAAGAAATAAAAAGAAAGCAGGATTGTACTCTGATATAATATTAAATTTAGACTTTAATAATGAAGAATTAAGTGAATGTAGATTTAGAATTAATAGCATTTTAGTGCAGTTTACGAAAGAAAAATTTGAGAACAAAAATGGTATAACAATAGTTTTTTATAAATTAAATCTTCCTTATAAATATATAAAATTGCTAAATAAATTTCATAATTATAATGAAGAAATTTTTTATGAAAGTATGTTATATTATAAGACATCATTTTATGATTTAAAAAAAATATTAGATAAGGATAAGATTGGAATTAGGTATTTTATAGGCAATAATGGAAAAATACAATTTAATGAAATAAAACAATGTATAAAAAAGACTTGACAAATTAATTTAAAAGGACTATTATGTTGCCGTTAGTATGATTTCAGTGTATTGGAATTTACAAAATCTATAGAACATATAGAGAAAATTTTGCTTTAGAAAGGGATGATTAGTAATTATGGAGGAAAATAAGGAAATACTATTAACACAAGAAGGATATGACAATTTAGAAAAAGAATTAGAATATTTAAAAACAGAAAAAAGAACAGAAATAGCTGAAAGAATCAAAGTAGCATTGGGATTTGGAGATTTATCAGAAAACTCTGAATATGATGAAGCAAAAGGTGCACAAGCAGCTAACGAAAATAAAATTGCAGAATTGGAAAATAAAATTAGATTTGCAAAAATTATTGATGAATCAGAAATTGATACAAAGACAGTTCAAGTTGGAAATATTGTTACTGTTCATGATGAAGAGTTTGATGAAGATCTTATATATACAATTGTTGGATCTACAGAAGTAGATTTAACACAAAATAAAATTTCAAATGAATCACCAATGGGAATTGCATTACTTGGAGCTAAAAAGGGTCAAACAGTTGAAGTTGAAGCACCGGATGGAGTTATGAGATATAAAATTTTAGCTATAAAGAAATAATATAAAAAGCATTGCAATAACGCAATGCTTAATTTATGTAATAGGCAAGTTCTATGAACTTCCTATAATAGAAAGCATTCCACAGAAAAATTGTTATACAATTTTTCGCGGACGAACAAAGACGCGGACTTTAAAATGTCATAAATAGCGAAAATGTTAATAATGTCCGCTTTTGTTCTGCTATTGGAAATTTGGTATTATAATAAATTGAGGCAGACAAAACATGTTGAAAGCCAAAATGAATTATGATAGAATGACAATGGTTAAATATAACAATTAATAGTAGGAGGTAAATATGATTTATACACAAGAATTGGAAAATATGTGCAAAGTTGCAAAGGGAGTTGATCATGGACCAGCACCAATACCTGAAGAAGGAAAATGGGTAAAGGCAAAAGAAATAAAAGATATATCAGGATTTACTCATGGTATTGGATGGTGCGCTCCACAACAAGGTGCATGTAAATTAACTTTAAATATTAAAGATGGAATAATTCAAGAAGCATTAGTTGAAACAATAGGATGTTCAGGAATGACTCATTCAGCTGCAATGGCTGGTGAAATATTAGTTGGAAAAACTATATTAGAAGCATTAAATACAGATTTAGTTTGTGATGCAATAAATACTGCAATGAGAGAGTTATTTTTACAAATCGTTTATGGTAGATCTCAATCTGCATTTTCAGAAGGTGGTTTAGCAGTAGGAGCAGGATTAGAAGATTTAGGAAAAGGTCATACTAGTCAAGTTGGTACAATATATTCAAGTGCTTCAAAAGGACCAAGATACTTAAATTTGGCAGAAGGATACATAGTAGAAATTGGTTTAGATGAAAATGACTTAATAATTGGTTATAAATATGTTCATATGGGAAAAATGATGGATGCAATCAAAGCTGGCGTAGATCCAATGGAAGCAATCGAAAAGGCTTCAGGAACTTATGGAAGATTTGATGAAGCTGTTAAAAAGATTGATCCACGTAAAGAATAAAAAGCATAAAAGAATAGAAGTGTAATATTTGATGATTGAAATTTTGCACGAATATAATAGAAGGAGGAATTTTAAATGTCAGTAACATTTGAAAGTTATGAAAGAAGAATAAATCAAATTAAGCCAGTGATGGATAAATACGGAATAAAAGATTTTGAAGATGCTCTAGAAATTTGCAAACAAAAAGGATTTAATCCTTATGATATGGTAAAAGGAGTTCAACCAATTTGTTTTGAAAATGCATGTTGGGCATATACTTTAGGTGCAGCAATAGCTATAAAGAAAGGTTGCACAAAAGCTGCTGATGCTGCAAAAGCTATTGGAGAAGGATTACAAGCTTTTTGTATTCCAGGTTCTGTTGCAGATGATAGAAAAGTTGGTTTAGGACATGGAAATTTAGCTTCAATGCTATTATCAGAAGAAACAAAATGTTTTGCTTTTTTGGCAGGACATGAGTCTTTTGCTGCTGCTGAAGGTGCTATTGGTATAGCAAAATCAGCTAATAAAGTTAGAAAAGAACCATTAAGAGTTATTTTAAATGGTTTGGGAAAAGATGCAGCACAAGTAATTTCAAGAATTAACGGATTTACATATGTAAAAACTGAATTTGATTTCTTTACTGGTAAAGTGAAAATAGTTGAAGAAATACCATATTCAAATGGAGAAAGATCAAAAGTTAGATGCTATGGTGCAAATGATGTTAGAGAAGGTGTAGCTATAATGTGGTTAGAGGATGTTGACGTTTCTATTACTGGAAATTCAACAAATCCAACAAGATTCCAACATCCAGTTGCAGGAACATATAAAAAAGAAAGAATAGAAGCAGGCAAAAAATATTTTTCTGTTGCATCTGGTGGTGGAACAGGAAGAACATTACATCCTGATAATATGGCTGCTGGACCAGCTTCTTATGGTATGACTGATACTATGGGAAGAATGCATTCAGATGCACAATTTGCGGGTTCTTCATCTGTACCAGCTCATGTTGAAATGATGGGACTAATTGGTATGGGAAATAATCCAATGGTTGGTGCAACTGTTGCTGTTGCTGTTGCAGTAGAAGAAGCTATGAAATAAATTATAAATAATATTAATGAAAAAAATTCACTTCGGGTAAAGAAGTGAATTTTTTTCTATAATAGGAAAGTTCTCTGAACTTCCTATTATAGAAAAACTTACAAAAGTAAAATACTGTTTGTACTGGTAAAATAAATCTATTTTTCGATTATAAAATAAAAAAAATATATGTAAACAACAAATTTTGACAAATTTTTCTAATTATTTATATTATAATTTACAAAAGAAGAAGGTGATTCTATGTCAATAAAGGAGAAAATAGAATTACAAAAGAAGAAGCTAAATGAAATGATTGAAGCTGGAAAAAATTATGAAGAGATTCTTGCTCAAAGTCATAAAATTGATGAATTAATAAATGTATACATGAGACGATTGCACTAATTTTAGTAGATATAATTCACCGTGGAGGTGAAAAAAATATGTTTATAATCAGGAAAAAAGCAGAATATGAACAATTTACATGTAGAATTGAAGAAGATTTATTGGAACAGTTGAGACAAATAAAAAGAAAAAATAATCTATTTTCAGTGAATTTTTTAATTAATGAATGCATAAGGTATGCTTTAAAAAATATTGAGATTAAATAATATAAAAAATAACAACATTAGTTTATTATTCTAATGTTGTTATTTTTTATATAATAGGAAAGTTCTTTCCTATTATATAAAAAATTAACATTCCACAGAAAAATTGTTGTACAATTTTTCGCGGACGAACAAAGACGCGGACTTTAAAATGTCATAAATAGCAAAAATGTTAATAATGTCCGCTTTTGTTCTAAAATAAAAGGTAATAGTTGATAATGTAATATTTTTAATATATAATATAAAAACAAAATATTTCTAAAAGGAGGAAATATGTTACAGTTAAAAGGTATAACTAAAAATTATTTGTCTGGTGAGATGACTGTAAAAGCTTTAAAAGGAATTGATATAGAATTTAGAAAAAGTGAATTTGTTTCAATTCTTGGACCAAGTGGATGTGGAAAAACAACTCTTTTAAATATTATAGGAGGACTAGACAGATATACAGATGGTGATTTAATAATCAATGGAAAATCTACAAAAGATTTTAAGGATAAAGATTGGGATGCATATAGAAATTATTCGGTTGGTTTTGTCTTTCAAAACTATAATTTAATACCTCATCAAACTGTTTTGTCTAATGTAGAATTGGCACTTACTTTATCCGGAGTAGGAAGAAAAGAAAGAAAGAAAAAAGCAATTAAAGCTTTAGAAGATGTAGGATTGAAAGATCAAATTCATAAAAAACCAAATCAATTGTCTGGTGGACAGATGCAAAGAGTTGCAATTGCAAGAGCTCTAGTAAATGATCCTGATATCATTCTAGCAGATGAACCTACAGGAGCATTAGATACTGAAACTAGCGTTCAGATAATGGAAATATTGAAAAATATATCTAAGAATAAATTAATTGTAATGGTAACACATAATCCAGATTTAGCAGAAAAATACTCTTCTAGATTAATTAAAGCCTTGGATGGAAAAATTATTAGTGATTCAAATCCATTTACAGAAGCTGATAGAAAAAAAGAAAAGAATTTAAAATCTAAAACTGGAAAAACATCTATGAAATTTTTTACTGCATTGTCTTTGAGTTTAAACAACTTGATGACAAAAAAGGGTAGAACTTTTTTAACAGCTTTTGCTGGAAGTATTGGAATTATTGGAATAGCACTTATTCTTTCTTTATCTAATGGTGTGCAAAAATATATAGATAAAGTTCAAGAAGATACTTTATCTAATTATCCTCTTACCATTGTTGAAGAAAGTGTTGATGCTAGTTCGATGCTTGAAGTGTTTATGAATCAGGACGAAAAAGAGTATAATGATGATAAAATTCATTCAAGACAAATAATTGGTGAAGTTTTTGATACAATTTCAAAAAAAGTGCAAAGAAACAATTTAAAAGATTTTAAGAAGTATATTGATGAAACTGACAATGATATAAAGAAATGTTCAAATGCAGTACAGTATGGTTATAATATTACTTTAAATATTTACAAATCAGATACATCAGATGGTGTTGTTCAAGTAAATCCAGCAACTACTTTTGAAAAGCTTGGAATGGTTGAATCTTCAGATAATTCAAATTACATGATGGGACAGTCAATGGATATTTGGACTGAAATGATAGACAATGATGAATTATTAAAGTCACAATATGATTTAATTTCTGGAGAATGGCCACAAGATTATAAAGAAGTAATTCTTGTAGTTAATAAAAATAATGAAATAAGTGATTATAGTTTATATTCATTAGGAATAAAAGATCAAGCTGAAATTACTGAAAAAATGCATAAGATAATTGATGGTGAGGAGCTAGATGAATTACAGGATGAAACGTATAGAAGTGAAGATTTTCTAGGATTAACATATAAAATTCTTTTAAATACGGATTATTATGAAAAACAAGGAAAGATTTGGGCTAGCAGAAAAAATGATGAAAAATATTTAAAAGATAAGATTAGTAAAGCTCTAGAAGTAAAAATAGTCGGAGTAGTAAAACCAAAAGAAGAAGCAACTTCAACTTCAATGGGTGATATGGGAATGATTGGATACAAAAAAGAACTTACAGAGCATATAATAAATGAAATAAATAAAACAAAGATTGCTAAAGAACAACTTGATAATCCAGAAGTTAATGTGTTTACAGGTAGAAAATTTGATGATAATTCACAAAGCAGTTCTAATGGATTTGATTATTCAAAATTAAGTCCAGAAGAACAAGCAGAATATGCTAAATTAAGCAAAGAAGAATTAGCAGGTGTAATAGCATCATATTCAAAAATGGCAGATGCAACTTATGAAGAAAATATTGCTACATTAGGAATTTGCGATGTAGATTCTCCTTATTCAATTAATATATATCCTGTAGATTTTGAAAGTAAAGACAAAATAACTGCTGATATTGAAAAATATAATCAAATGAAAAGAGATGAAGGTAAAGAGGAAGATGTTATTGAATATACGGATATGGTTGCAACAATGATGACATCTGTAACAGTTATAGTTAATATGATTAGTTATGTATTAATTGCATTTGTAGCAATATCATTAATTGTATCTTCAATTATGATTGGAATAATAACATATATTTCTGTACTAGAAAGAATAAAAGAAATAGGAGTTTTACGTAGTATAGGTGCATCTAAGAAGGATATATCAAGAGTATTTAATGCAGAAACATTTATTATTGGATTAGTTGCTGGCTTAATAGGTATTGGTGTTACATGTTTACTTACAATTCCAATTAATATTGTTATTAAAAAATTTGCTGATGTTTCAAATTTAGCTAAATTACCTATATTAGGTGCTGTAGTATTGATATTTATTAGTATGCTTTTAACTATGATAGCTGGATTGATTCCTGCTAAAGTTGCTAGTAAAAAGGATCCTGTTGAGGCTTTAAGGACTGAATAAAAAGTTTAGAAATATAAATATATGTATAATTAATAGAAACAAAAATAGACACTGTATGTGTCTATTTTTGTATATAATATGAAGTTCGGGATTGCATATTATATGATGAGTTAATTATAAGATATTTCCAATAGAGTTAGAAATATTAATTCTGCAAGCCAAGTTGGTTTTTATAATAGTTAGATCGCTATGTATAAAACTTTCAATCTTCTATTAAAATGGCTTGCAGGAGTAATACTTCTAATACACTATGAATGTATATTATTTTATATTACCTCTAGCATATTAAAATCTTTAGATAATTTGTTTTGAGAAGTATTGCTAACCGAAGAATTTATATTCCAAATTATACTATTAGAATTTATATTATATTTTTCTGACAAGGCATGTATTATAGATTCATAAAAAGTTTCGTCTTGCATTTTTAAATGATAAATATTATACCAGTAAGACATATAATCTAGTAAATATTCGGTACCAGATAGATTATTATTAAAGTTACTATTGAGTAATTTAAAAAGTGATGAATGTTTAATATTAGATAAATTCAATTTATACTGTATTTTATAGTCAAGAATAAGTTTAGTAATAATGTTATATACTTTTTTGATGTCTAAATTATTTATTTGTGATATAGTTATAAAGTAATAATTATATTGAATGTTATCATTAATGTATTTTTTAAAGTCTGAATCGGCGATTATGATGTCTGATTGTACATAATTACAGTAATCAAAACTATGTGAACTTATATTAGTTGAAAAGCCTAGAATTTTTATTTCATGTATAGAACTTAGGCTAGTAATCAAAGTATTAATATATTTTTGGCTTTTACTAAAAATAAAGATTGACAACATAACTTAAAAACCTCTATATAATATATTACGTTTTATTTTGAAAAAAGTTTCGCAAAAAATAAAAAAATTTTAAAAAAGTAGGGAAGTTTATTGAAAGAAAATAATGGTGTAAAAAATTTAGGAAATAAATATTATAAAAATTTCGATGAAATTTATGAAAAATATAAGGAAAAAGTGCGTATTTATATTTATTACAAAATTGGAAAAGTTGAAGATGAAGAAGATTTGATACATGATATTTTTATGAAAGTTTATGAATGCATTGATGAATATAATGAAAATGCTGGTTCGTTTTATTGTTTTATTTTGTTAAAGGCAAAGCAAATTATTTATGATTATGCTAGAAAGAATAAAAGAAGACATGAAAAATTTGATGAACATATTGCTGATTTTCTTAGTTTGGAAAGTGATAATCCATATGAAGTTAATGAAAGTAAAGAAATATCTAATGTAGTTTCTAAAATTCTTAGTGAATTACCAGATAATTATAGAGAAGCAATTTTGCTTGTTTATAGAAATGAAAAGACATATAAAGATGCTGCTAAAATTATGGGAAAGAGTGAAGCAAGTTTTAAATCACTTTTGCATAGAGCAAAAATAGAATTTAGGAAAAAAATCTCAAGTGAATATCCTGACATCAGCTACAAGTATAGACATATAGTAAAAGTTGTTCTAATACTATGTTTGAGTGCAGGATTAGTAGGTGGTATGGTATATGCTACAATTAAAATTTATCAAAATACATTTAGGAAATCTACTTTTACTTTATCTGATGTAAAAGAAGAAATACCTGAAGGAAATGGTATTATTTCTAGAGAAGAGGCGGTAAATAAGATTAATGAATACTTAAGCATTTTAGGTAAAGAAGCAAATGTTAAATCAGAACAATTGAAATTGGTTAGAGATTTTCAAATTTGTAAGGTTTGTTGGACAGTTACAGATGATGATAACGGATTTTTAATGAAAATTGATGCAGAAAATGGTAATTTGGCTATATACAATAACTATACTTTAGAAAAATCAAATTCAATTAGTGATGTAAAAGATATGTACTCTGACTTAAAATTGCCAAATAATTATGAATTATTTAAGAACGAAAAAATTAATGGAATAGAAAATAGGGTTTTTGCTAAAAAATATGATAAAATTTTTAACAAATATGAAAGTGTCACGATATCATTAATTGATAATAAAATACAAGCAATATATGTTTATGACATACCATGTGAGGCAAATAGTGTATTGATTTCAAAAGAAACTGCTCAAAGAATATTTAAAGAAAATGGTATTAATGCTTCAGATATTAATTTATCTATAGAAATGATAAAAAATAACGTAAAAAGTAATATTTTAGATGAAGAGATAAATATAGAGAATAGAATTGGTATTGAACTATTAAAAATAGATGTAAAAACGCGAATGGTATGGAAATTAGATAAAGACTCGAGCATATTAATTGATGCTTGCACAGGAGAGATAATAGGAAATGAAGATAAAACAATAGATAATAAAAGGAGCAGCTAGATTTTATCTAGCTGTTCCTTTATATGTTGTACTTCCATATAGTTTTGTTGGTGTTGTTCCAGAGCCAGGAACACCAGTGGAAGCATTTATAGCTGCAAGTCTTATGGTTGTGTGTCCAACATTATCTAACCAAAAATAATAATTAAATTTTTCAGCATTACCAGTTGTAACTGCACCACTCCAACCTAAAAAACATCTATTAGAATATCCTGTTGTATGGAATGCATTAGCTAATGCTGATGTTTTAGCACTATAAGATGAATCTATATAAACAAAATCCCAATTACCAGATATGTCTGAAGTTGTTATAGAATTTCCATTATAATCATTAAAATATCCACTTCCGCCAAATGTATGAACATACATTGCATATCCATTTCCTGTATTTTTTATCCAACTAAGCATTGAACTTTTAGTTATAGATCCCATGCTAGATGTGCAAGAATATCCAAGAGTTGCAAAACCGTCAACTGCATATACACCACAGTTTTTGTATGTACCACTTTTTCCATTTGAAAAAACTTTAGCACTTGCAGAAGCATGAGCAGTAGATGTTAAACATGTTAAAATAATCAAAATTAAAATAATACATGAAACTATTTTTTTATTCATTTATACAGTCACCTCCAATAACATTATTGTTAGTTGCATCAACATAAACTATTGAATTATCAGACATTTGCAATACCCATGATGGATGTATAGATGTATCTGCATTTTGGCTATCATAGTAATTGTTTGCCTTTTCCATACTTAATGTTGCAGATACTACATCAGATTTATTAATATCTAAACTTTTTTCTGCTGTTAAAATAGCATCATCTTTTTTTACAGAAACAACAGAAGAATCAGCTTTTTCATTAAATATAGTGAATGCTACAACTTCGTTATTTTCTGGAATAAAAAAGATTTTTACAGATTCGTATTTGTTATATATTCCATTATAATTTTTTTCAAAATTTGCTTGCCATATTTCATCATCAAATTTCTCTAAATAAGATAATTCATATTCTTCTGGCAAATTTAGTTCTTTATATTTATTTGTTATCATTGTTTTTGCATCTTCTTTAGTAGCTACTTTTTTAGTTGTGATTGGATTTGTTGTAATACTGTAAACTCCTACTAAATTTTTAGCTTCATCAAGTTTGATGGTATATTTTGAATTAGAAACTTTATAAAAATTTTTATTTTGTAGCTCATCATATACTACTTCAGTATTAGTGATTTGTTCAGTAGAGTCCAATTTTTTTAGTACATCTTTAGATATATTAATCATTTCAGCACTAACTGTTTTTACATCTTCAACAGGAGTATCAAATGATGTTTGTGCATATACTATTACAGATGTTAGTAAAATTATTGCTATGAATGAAAATAAAAAAATTTTACGATTTTTTTTCATAATAAATCAAGTTCCTTTCATAAATTCAAATTAAATATAGCTATATTTAATAAAAAAATACTATAAATTTTTATGACATTAAATATAAAAAGAAATAAAATTAATTCAGTTTAGTATTGTCAATTTTAAAGGCAAGAAAAGGAAAAATATCTAATATAGATAAATATTTCCAAAGTTTTCTATTATATAAGTTTTTAGTAGCCAATAAGTAAAAATCAAAAACAAAAAATGCTGTGCACATAAAATGAAAAAATAAAAATATTCTGTAAACTTAAAATGTATACTTAAGTAAACCTGTGAATAACTATGTCGAAAAATAGTGTTGAAATAGGTTATTAACAAAGTTATCCACATTATCCACACTGTGTAAAAATGTGCGAGAAATGTTACAAAAAGTTTACGTAAAAGGCAAAAACCTTCTAAACTCTATGTTTTTTCAGAAATATTTTTGTAATTTTTTAAAAAAAGTGCATAAAGCGCTTAAATTTCAAAAGTTTTATCCACAGGCATTTATAAAAAAATATGTGAATAAGTAATTGACAAAAATGTCATAAGAGAATAAAATAATTATACTAATATTGCGTTGAAAAAGAATGAATGTACAATTTTAATTAAAGAGAACTAGGATGGTGAAATCTAGTATTAAAATGTATAGGATGGAACTTTGGAGCAAATTTTAATTAAGGTGGATCATTAATGATCAAATAGGGTGGAACCGCGGAAGTTACTTTCGTCCCTTTGTGGGATGAAAGTTTTTTATTATATAATAGGAAAGTAAAACTTTCCTATTATATAATAAACTTACATTGCACAGAAAAATTGTTATACAATTTTTCGCGGAAGAACAAAGACGTGGACTTTAAAATGTTATAAACAGCCAAAATGTTTATAATGTCCGCTTTTGTTCTATAAATATTAATTTTATATAAATGTTAATTTTATCCCAAGATTTAATAAAAAGGAGGAATATTTATGGTAGAAAACATGGAGGAAATTGTTAATTTATGTAAGGCAAGAGGATATATTTATGCTGGCTCTGAAATATATGGAGGATTAGCTAATACGTGGGATTATGGACCTTTGGGAAATGAACTAAAAAATAATATTAAATCAGCTTGGAGAAAAAAATTTATACAAGAACAACCTAATATTGTAGGATTAGATGCAGCAATACTTATGAATCCTGAAACATGGGTTGCATCAGGTCATGTTGGGGGATTTTCAGATCCTTTGATTGATTGTAAAGACTGCAAAACTAGACATAGAGCTGATAAATTAATCGAGGAATGGGCTCATGAACAGGGTAAAGATATGATTGCAGATGGAATGACAGATAAGGAGTTAATTGATTTTATTAATGAAAATCAAATACCTTGCCCTAAATGTGGAAAAGTTAATTTTACAGATATCAGAAAGTTTAATCTAATGTTTAAAACTTTTCAAGGTGTTACTGAAGATACTACATCTGAAATATATTTAAGACCAGAAACAGCTCAAGGAATATTTGTAGATTTTAAAAATGTATTAAGAACTTCTAGAAAGAAAATTCCAATGGGTATAGCTCAAATTGGTAAAGCTTTTAGAAATGAAATTACACCTGGAAACTTTATATTTAGAACAAGAGAATTTGAACAAATGGAACTTGAATTTTTCTGCAAACCTGGTACTGATTTAGAATGGCATAAATATTGGAAAGATTTTTGTGAAAATTGGTTATTAAGTTTAGGTATGAAAAAGGAAAATATAAGACTAAGAGATCATTCACCGGAGGAATTAGTTTTTTATAGTAATGCAACTACAGATATAGAATTTAAATTTCCATTTGGTTGGGGAGAATTATGGGGAATTGCTGATAGAACAAATTATGATTTAACACAACATATGAACCATTCAAAACAAGATATGTCATATCAAGATCCTGAAACAAATGAGAAATATGTACCATATGTAATTGAGCCATCACTTGGTGCTGATAGAGTTTTACTTGCATTTTTATGCAATAGTTATGAAAAAGAGGAAATTGCTGAAGGTGACGTAAGAACTGTATTAAAACTTCATCCATTTTTAGCTCCATATAAGGTAGCAGTATTACCATTATCTAAGAAATTAAATGATAAAGCCTTAGATGTATATAATAAACTTTCAAAATATTTTATGTGTGACTTTGATGATGCAGGAAGTATAGGAAAAAGATATAGAAGAGAAGATGAAATAGGTACACCTTATTGCGTAACAATTGATTTTGATACATTAGAGGATAATGAGGTTACTATAAGAGATAGAGATACAATGGAGCAAGTTAGAATAAAAATTGATGATTTAGTAAATTGGATTAGAGAAAAAATCGAAATTTAATTTATAAATTCCTTCTTTTTGATTATTATTTACGGTTAGTAAATCGTAATATTATATCAAGTAAGAAGGAATTTTTTATATAATAGGAAAGTTTTTTTCCTATTATATAAAAAATTAACATTACACAGAAAAATTGTTACACAATTTTTCTCGGACGAACAAAGACGCGGACTTTAAAATGTCATAAATAGCAAAAATATTAATAATGTCCGCTTTTGTTCTATATTAATTGAATTCGAGTATATGAAGAAAAACACCGCGTGAACAAATTCACGCGGTGAGGAGGCTAAATTTCAGCCTTAGATGATGACACTCTTGTTGCTCGACAGTCAATAAAGTCTGTCAACAGGGCTTCCAAGTCATCAGGAGATTCGCCGAAATATGGCTTTTCTTTTTTCGGAGTTTCATTTTGCTTTTGAGTGTGACCACATTTCTGTTTTTCTTCTAACATGGTAAATACCTCCTATTGAATTGATGTAGGTAAAGTATAACATAAATTGACATAATTTTCAAATAAAAAAAGAGCTTACTTGTAAATTTGCTGAAATTA
Organism: uncultured Clostridia bacterium; assembly: GCA_947589065.1. Taxonomy (GTDB): domain Bacteria; phylum Bacillota; class Clostridia; order TANB77; family CAG-508; genus UMGS1994. The sequence goes on along the minus strand of CANPZM010000002.1, from coordinate 45,063 downwards.
AAGTATAATTGATAATAGTTTTATGGTGTGAATATATTTATTTTGAAATGATACATTAATTTATATAATATTTTTCAAATAGAAGGGAATGATTTTATATATGGAAAAGAAAATAATGCTAACTGGCGATAGACCAACAGGAAAATTGCATATAGGTCACTATTTTGGTTCTCTAAAAAATAGAGTAAAAATGCAGAATGAAGTTGATGAATGCTATATATTAGTTGCCGATGTTCAAGCATTAACTGATAATTTTAATAATCCGGAAAAGGTAAGAAAAAATGTAAGAGAAGTTGTTATAGATTATTTATCTGTTGGAATAGATCCTGAAAAAGCTACTATTTATTTACAATCAATGATACCTGAAGTAGCGGAGCTAACAGTGTTTTATTCTAATTTGGTTACAATAGCAAGACTAGAAAGAAATCCAACAGTAAAAACAGAAATTGCACAGAAAAAAGAAATATTTGGAGAAAGTGTAACATATGGATTTTTAGGATATCCAGTAAGCCAGGCTGCTGATATTACTGCATTTGATGCTACAATTGTGCCAGTAGGTGAAGATCAATTACCTTTGATAGAACAATGTAGAGAAATTGTTCGTAAATTTAATAGCATTTATGGAGAAATATTAAGGGAACCAGAAGCATATTTATCTCAAACTAAAAGGATAAAAGGTTTAGATGGAAATGAAAAAATGGGTAAATCTCTTGGAAATGCTATATATCTTTCTGATTCTGAAGAAGAAATTACTAGTAAAGTAATGAGTGCAGTTACTGATCCAAATAGAATTAGAAAGGATGACAAGGGAAATCCAGAAGTATGCATGGTTGCATATTATCATAATTTATTTAGTTCAAAAGATGAATATGAAACAGCATGTAAAGAGTGCAAAGAAGGGTGTAGAGGATGCGTTGCTTGTAAGAAACAATTAGCAAAAAATATTTCAGAATATTTAAGACCTATTAGAGAAAAGAGAAAATATTATGAAGAACATCCAGAACTAGTTGATGAAATATTAATTAAAGGAACTGAAAAAGCAAGAGAAAAGGCAAAAAATGTTATGTTAAAAGTTAAAGAAGCAATGAAATTAGATTATTTTAAAGAGTAAAAATACGTATTGTGGAATGTTTATAGAGAGGATAGATTTATGTTTGTTGATTATACTAAAATATTAATTAAATCAGGAGATGGAGGAAATGGAGCGGTTTCATTTAGAAGGGAAAAATATGTTGCAGCAGGTGGACCAGATGGTGGAGATGGCGGAAAAGGTGGAGACATATATTTTGAAGTTGATCCAGATAGTAATACTTTAATTGATTTTAGATATAATAAAAAATTTAAAGCTCAAAATGGTGAAAATGGTAGTGGTGCACATAAATATGGAAAAAGTGGAGAAGATTTAGTAATTAAAGTACCTAAAGGTACTGTTGTAAAAGATGCCGAAACTGGAAAAATTATTGCAGATATATCAGTAGATGGACAAAAAGAATTAATTCTTCCTGGAGGAAGAGGAGGAAAAGGTAATTCACATTTTGCTACTTCAACTAGGCAAGCTCCAAGATTTGCTCAAGATGGTGAAAAAGGTATAGAAAAAGAGGTCATATTGGAACTAAAAATGTTAGCTGATGTTGGATTAATAGGATTTCCAAATGTAGGTAAATCTACTTTATTATCAAGAGTTACATCAGCGACTCCTAAAATTGCAAATTATCATTTTACAACTATTCATCCTAATTTAGGCGTAGTAAAGACTGAATTTGGAGATAGCTTTGTAATAGCTGATATTCCTGGAATTATTGAAGGCGCTAGCGAAGGAGTGGGGCTTGGAATCCAATTTTTAAGACATATTGAAAGAACACGATTATTATTACATGTTATAGATTGTTCTGGAAGTGAAGGAAGAAATCCAGTTGAAGATTTTAAAGTAATAAATAATGAATTAAAGAAATATAGTGAAAAATTAAGTAAGAGAAAACAGATAATTGTAGCTAATAAATTGGATATTATGCAAGATAATACAGGATATGCAGAATTAGAAAATTTTGCCAAAAAAGAAAATATGGAAATTTTTAAAATTTCAGCTGTAACTGGAGAAGGAATAAAAGAATTATTTAATTATGTATCTAAAATTTTAAAAACTTTACCAAAAGAGGAATTAATAGATATTGAAGATAAAGTAGTTTATACTTTAAAAGAAGATGATATTGGATTTAATATTGAAAAAATAAATGATGAATTTATAGTTACTGGTCCAGCAGTTGAAAGACTTATGGGAAGAATAAATATTGGTGACAATGAATCAATGGCTTATTTTGAACGAAATTTACAGGAATTAGGTATTAATGATAAGTTAAGAGAAATGGGCGTAAAAGAAGGAGATACAGTAAAAATTCTTGAATGGGAATTTGAATGGTATGATTATTAAAAAAGTATGTAAATGGGGACGAAGAATTTGTCAAATTCTCCGTCCTCATTTACATTTCGAAGCAAGATGTATTACGCATAAAAAATCAGAACTATTTTTTTATAGCTCTGATTTATATAAAATTTTTAATCTTCATCGCTGTTTGTTGTAAACACTGATTTTACAAGTTTAAACATTTTATTAAAGAATAATTTTATTTTATCAAAAATTGTTGGAACTGTTAATTCATTTTCATCTGTTGTTACAAGTGATTTTTGAATATATAAGTCACCAGTAATTAATGGTTGTTCTTCAACTTGAATGTCAGTTTGTTCATCTATATCATTTACAATAGAATTTACATATACTGAACCTGCTGTAACTTTGTCTTCGTCAAAAGCTTTAGCAGATTGAACTTTTGCTTGTTGTGTAATTTCTGAAAATGCTGAAATAGAAGAAGTGTCTGTATAATCTTCAGATTGTATTCCTGGTAAAGTTACTGAATCAGCACTTGATTCTATATTTTGTTCATATGTATTATTATTTTGAATTTTTTCTTCAACATTAGAAATTGTTTCCCATAAGATATTTTCATTTTCAGAAGTTTCAGTAGACTGTGTACTATTTAAAGTAGTAGAATCTTGGACTTCAGAAGATTCAGTAAATTGTGTGTTATTTAAAACAGTAGAATCATCAACAGTTTTTACGGTCATTGTATCAGCAAAAGATACTGAATTTGAAGATACCACTGATGTTTCCAAATTATTTTCTACCTGAGGTATTGGATTAGGAATGTCAACGATATTTATTTCTACGTCTTTTCGTGTATCCGGAATAGCCTCAAATTCTAAAATATCATTTTTTTCTTTTATTGGTAAAATATAATTTTGACCATTATTATTATCCCACTGTCCTGAATCATTTCTAAAACAAAATTGAAGTGTTTCTCCATTTTCAATATTCATTGTTGCTAAATATCCATAGGTTGATGATTTCATTTTAATTTCTGATTTATTTTCCCATAAATCTCCATATCCATAAGAAATATAAACATTATCTACTCTGTTATTTTCAAATAAATATCCTTTATAGAGTAAAACAATTTCAGAATTTTCAACAATTTCATCTTTATTAATATAAATATCTTTTGTAAAATCCATTTTCTTCTCCTAAATTATTAATTTATAAAAATTATAATATTTAATTTTACTATTTTCAACAAAATAACTTATCAATATAGTTATTTTTTGATTACAATTTTACAAAACAATAACAACGAGGTAACAAAAAATGGTATAATACAAAAATTAGAAAACTTTTGTTTGACAAACAAAAAAATGTATGATATTATCAAAAACAATAAAATATATAGGAGTGATGATTGTGAAAAAGAAAGATCCAAACATGCTTAATAAAAGAGAAAAAGCTATTTTAAAATTTATTGAAAAACAAATAAAAGCTAAGGGATATCCACCTTCAGTTAGAGAAATTGGTAAAGCAGTTGATTTAAAATCTACAGCAACTGTTCATGGTTATTTAAATCAGTTAGAAGAAAAAGGATATATCAAAAAAGAACAACAAAAAGGTAGAACATTAAAATTATTAAAGGGTGGTGCATTAGAAGGACAAGAAACTTTTAAGCCAAGCAATAAAGAAGTATATGCTGAAAAAGAGTTAGTTGAAGTTCCTGTTATTGGAAAAATTACTGCTGGAGCACCAATATTAGCAGTAGAAAATGTTACAGATACTTTCCCAATTCCAATTGACTTTGTAGGAAATAGTGAAAGCTTTATGCTTACTGTTAGAGGTGAAAGCATGATAGAAGCTGGTATTTTAGATGGTGACTACATATTAGTAAAGAGACAAAATACTGCTTCAAATGGAGAAATAGTTGTTGCTTTGATTGAAGACGAAGCTACAGTTAAAACTTTTTATAAAGAAAAAGATTATATTCGTTTACAACCAGAAAATTCTACAATGGAACCAATAATAGTTCCTGATTGCAAAATATTAGGAAAAGTTGCTGGTGTATTTAGAAAAATGTAATAATAGAAAGAATAAAAGCGGACATTATTGGCATTTTCAATATTTTTAATATTTTAAAGTCCACGTCTTGTTCGTTCGCGAAAAATTGTATAACAATTTTTCTGTGGAATGTGAATTTATTATGTAATAGGAAAGTAGAAATAAAAAAGGGCTAAATCTTATTTAGAGATTTGTAGCCCTTTTTTATTGTTTAAAAATCCGAAATTATTGGCAAGTCCGTCTGTAGTGGAGAAAATTAATTTTATTTTTTTAATTCTACTATAGTTACGCCCATTTCACCTTCACCATATGTTCCATATCTGAAAGATTTTACATGTGGATGTGATTTTAAGTATTTTTGAATACCTTTTCCAAGAATACCAGAACCTTTTCCATGAACGATTCTTACAAATTCTAGTTTTGACATTATGCTATTATCTAAAAATTTGTCAACAAGATAATTTGCTTCTTCAATATTTAATCCGATAACGTTTAATTCAGTTTCCACTTTTTTTGGTGTGAATACAGTGGATTTTTTTTGCATTATTTTTGAATCATTGTGTAAATCTTTAGGATGTGTAACTTGTGAAAGTGATAACGTAGTTTTGATATTATCAATTTGAATATTAAATTTTTTTGATTGATTTAAATGTGTTAATATGGTTCCATTCTTGTTGAAAGATGGGACAAATACTACTGCTCCAGGCAATATTTCACTTTCAGATAATGGCTTTGTTTCTATAGGTTCTACTGTTTCATTGTTTCCAAAGTTATTTATTTTTTTATTTAAAGTATTTCTAAGTGAATTTAATTTTTTAGAATTAGATTTTTCAGATTCCATTTCTTTAATAATATTATTAGCATCTTCCTTTGCTGAAAGTAATATATCTCGTGCTTGTTGCTTATATATTGAAATATATTCCTTTTTATTATTTTCTAATTCTGCTTTTTCATTTTCTAAAGACACTTTTAAATTTTCTATTTCTTCAGAATTATGAATTATTTTTTCTTTTTCTTTTTCAATAAATGATTTATCATTGTATATTTGCTTTAATAAATCTTCTATTTTTGCAGTATTTTCATTTATTGATTTTTTTGCATTATTTAATATGTGTTCAGGAAGTCCAAGTTTTTTACTTATTTCAAAAGCATTACTTTTACCCGGAACACCTATTAATAATTTATATGTTGGTGATAATGTTTCTATATCAAATTCGCAACTTGCATTTTCTACTTTGGAAGTAAGTAGAGCATATTCTTTTAATTCATGATAATGAGTAGTTGCTAATGTTATAATATTTTTTTGTCTTAAATCTTCTAAGATATTAATTGCTAAACTTGCACCTTCAACAGGATCTGTGCCTGAACCTAATTCATCTAATAGTATTAAACTATTTGATGTTGATTTTTCTAAAATGTTTACAATATTGGTAATGTGTGATGAAAATGTACTTAAAGATTCTAAAATACTTTGTTCATCTCCAATATCAGCAAAAATATTGTCAAAAATATAAATTGAACTTTTTTCTGAAGCTGGTATGTGTAATCCACTCATTGCCATTGCTACTAATAGCCCAACAGTCTTAAGTGTTACAGTTTTTCCGCCTGTATTGGGACCAGTTATTAATAATGTGTTGAAATTTTTGCCTATTTCCAAAGAAATTGGTACAGCAATATCTTTTTCTAAAAGTGGATGTCTTGCTTGATATAGATAAATGAATTTTTCATTATTTATGGTTGGACAATTTCCACCTATATTTTTAGAAAAATTTGCTTTTGCAAAAATAAAATCAATGTGACAAATTAAATTATAAGAGTTTTCTAAATCATCAATTATGTCAAAAAATAGAGCGGATAGTTTTTGTAAAATTTTTTCTATTTCTATAGTTTCTTTGTGAAGTAAATCTGATAATGTATTATTTAAATCAAAAACGGCTAAAGGTTCTATAAAAATTGTTGAACCACTTGCAGAAATATCATGGGTAAATCCCTTGACATTTTCTCTATATTCAGACTTTACTGGAACTACGAAACGATTTTGCCTTATAGTAATAATTGGTTCTTGTAGATACTTGGATGTAAGAAAGTGTTGTAATTTATTTTTAATTTCTTTTTGAACACTTTTTGTTTGTTTTCTAATTTTACATAGTTCATCAGAAGCATTATCATTAATAGTATTTTCATCGATAATTGAACTAAAAATTTTATCTTCAATTTTTTTATTAGTGTATAAGTTGTTAAAATAATTTGTAAGAATGTCAGAGCTGTTTAATGGATTTTCAAAATAATATTGTTTTAATTCTCTAGAAATTGAAAGAACAGATGTTATTTCTAGTAAAGATTTTGCAGAAAGAGAATTTTCATTTTTTAAGTTTAATAATATTTCTTCAATTTTTGTAAATTCTTTTATCGGAGGTTGACCTTTTCTATATAAAAGAACTAAAGCTTCTGAAGTTTCAGATAATAATTTTTCAACCTTATCTTTATTAGTAATTGGGCATAAATCCAAGCAAGCTTGTTTTCCTGAGGAAGTGGTAGCAAAGTTGGATAACATTTTTAATATTTTATTAAATTCTAATTTTTCTAAATATACTTTTTCCATAATATAGTTATTATCTCACATAATTTGCTGAAAATCAATTATTAATATACTTTCAACGAATTACTTTAAGAGTGATGATGAAAAAATATTTGGGCAAAATATTTGGAATATATAGAATAAATTGGAATATTTTTAATATAAAGAATACAAAATAAAGTATAATAGCTATAAGAAAAGATTAAAAATTGAAAAATGTTTTGAAAAGGATTGAATTTTCAGACGAAGTGTAATATAATCGTAACAAATTTGTAAACGACATGTAAAAGGAAAGGAAGATTCTGATGTTTGGACAAGATATTGGTATTGATTTAGGAACAGCGACAGTAATTGCTTATATAAAAGGTAAGGGAATTGTTTTAAGAGAACCTTCAGTTGTTGCTGTAAATAATACAAATGGTGAAGTTTTAGCTGTTGGACATGAGGCAAGACGAATGCTTGGAAGAACACCAGGAAATATAGTAGCAACAAGACCTCTTAGAGATGGCGTTATATCCGATTACACGGTTACAGAAAAAATGCTTAAATATTTTATTAATAAAATTGGTGGAAAGTTTTTATTTGCTCCAAGAATAATGATATGTATTCCTTCTCAGGTAACTGAAGTGGAAAAGAAAGCTGTTATAGATGCAGCATCAAATGCAGGTGCAAGAAAAGTATATTTGATTGAAGAACCAATTGCTGCAGCAATTGGCGCAGGAATAGATATATCTAAGCCATGTGGAAATATGATAGTTGATATTGGTGGGGGAACTACTGATATTGCAGTTATTTCTTTAGGTGGCTCTGTTGTTAGTTCTTCAATCAAAGTAGCAGGAGATAAATTTGATGAGGCTATAGTTAGATATATAAAAAGAAAACATAATGTTATGATAGGTGAAAGAACAGCCGAAGATTTAAAAGTAAATGTGGGATGTGTATATCCAAAGATTCAAGATGTAGAAATGGATATACGTGGTAGAGATTTGATTTCAGGATTACCACGAACAATTACTATTCACTCAAGTGAAATGATGGAAGCTTTAGAAGAACCAACAAATATGATAATAGATGCTGTTCATTCTGTATTAGAAAAAACTCCACCAGAGCTTGCAGCAGATATTAGTGATAGAGGAATTTACATGACTGGTGGTGGATGCTTAATTGACGGATTAGATAAATTATTGCAAGAGCGTACTGGAATAAATGTAATGATTGCAGAAGATGCAGTTTCATGTGTGGCACTTGGCACAGGAAAAGCTTTAGATAATTTAGATATGATAGATAGAAAATAATTTGCAATACTCTACTAAGTTATGGTAGAGTATTTTTATATAATAGGAAAGTTACTTTCCTATTATATAAAAAATACTTACATTGTTAGAAGGAAATAAAATGAAAAAAGTTGCTTTTTTTACATTAGGATGTAAAGTTAATCAATATGAAACAAATGGAATGATACAAAAATTAATGGATAAATTTGAGATTGTTCAACCAGAGCAAAAGGCTGATGTATATGTAATTAATACTTGTAGTGTGACAAATATTTCAGATAGAAAATCTAGACAGATGATAAGGCGTGCTAAGGAAATTAATAAAAATGCTTTAATTATTGCTGTTGGATGCTATGCTGAAACAGCTAAAGAAGAACTAGAGAAGATGCCAGAAGTTGACTTAGTTCTTGGAAATGTACAAAAAGTTAATATAGCTCAATATATTGATGCATATTTTGAGGGAAATGAAGTACAGGAAGAAAAGGATACAAATTACTATTATGATTTTGGTAATGTTACATATACAGAAAAAACAAGAGCAGTAATAAAAGTTCAAAATGGATGTAATAACTTTTGCAGTTATTGCATTATTCCTTATGCTAGAGGAAGAATATGCAGTAGAAAGCCAGAAAGTGTAATTGAAGAAATTAGTCAGATAGCTGAAAAAGGAATCAAGGAAGTTGTAATAACAGGTATACAAGTTTCAGCTTATGGCTTGGATTTTCAAAATGAATATAGATTAATTGATTTACTAGAAGATATTAACAAAATAGATGGTATTGAAAGAATTAGACTAGGGTCATTAGAACCATTGATTATTACTGAAAATTTTTGCAAAAGATTAAAAAATATTGAAAAAATGTGTCATCATTTTCATCTTTCTTTACAAAGTGGATGTGATAAAACTTTAAAGGAAATGAATAGAAAGTATACTACAGAACAGTTTAGAAATGTTGTAAAGCTATTAAGAAATTTATATAGTGATGTAATATTAACAACAGATATAATTGTAGGTTTTCCAAATGAGAGCGAAGATGATTTCGAAAAAACATATGAATTTTTAAAAGAAATAAAGTTTTATAAGACGCATGTATTTAAATTTTCACCTAGAAAAGGTACAGTAGCTGAAAAAATGAAAAATCAAGTTGATGGAAATATTAAAGAAGCTAGGAGTAAAAAATTAATTGAACTTTCAGAAAAAAATGAGAAAGAATATTTGATGTCTTATGTTGGAAAAGAAGTAGAAGTGCTATTTGAAGAACAAGAGGATAAGTTATTAATAAAAGGACATACAGGTAATTATATAATGGTAAAAAGTCATTTAAAGGCTGAAAATATAGGAAAAATTGTTAAAATAAAGGTAAAAAATGCGTGTGAAACCTTTTTGATAGATTGAAGTTGTAAACAAAATGAAATATAAATGTTACAAAAACAACATTAAAATACCTTGAATAATTATGCTTTATATAGTATAAAAGAATTAGGTAGGTAAAATTAATTTCTACTAAGGAGGAAATTATGGGAAAGATAGAATATGAAATGAATAAAGATACTACTGAACAAGCAGGAAGTATAGGAATTTTTAATGGTGAAGAAACACAAGTTCAAAATCAACAAACAGAAAATGCTAATGGAGTATATGGAAAGTTTGGAATTCCTGTAAATAGCCAAATTGATAATAATTTTGGTGGAGTGCAAAATCAAGCTGGAAATGCCGAAAAAAACCAAAATTCAAAAGAAAAAATAAAAGAAGATGCTGGTAGTATAGCTGGTTCTATGGAATTACCTAAAGCTGGAGGATATATGGGAGGATTATTCGGAACGCAGAATAGTGCTCAAAGTCAATCAGACTATGTTGGAGGATATATTAATCAAGAACAAGTTCAAAGCGGTGCTATTGGATATGATTTAGATGAATATGCCGATTCACTTGCTGATAATTTACCTACAACCAAAACAGGTCTTTGGTCTAAAATTAAATCCCTAATTTTCCCTGAAACAGGTGTGGAAATTGCTTTTAATTTATCACCTAAAACTATTAAAGTTTTAACACAATTCCATGATTTCTTATTTCAAGATATATCAATAAAGGGATTTTTCAATATTTTAAAAATAGGAAAAAATAAATAATATAAATTCTAAAATGCTACTTAAATGTGGCATTTTTTTTATATTATAGGAAAGTTCTCTGAACTTCCTATAATATAAAGCATTCTACAGAAAAATTGTTATACAATTTTTCGTGGACGAACAAAAACGCGGACTTTAAAATGTTATAGACAGCGAAAAGGTTAATAATGTCCGCTTTTGTTGTAAAAAAATATCAAGTAGTTTCTATAATTGTTATAAAAAAAATACGTTAGGGAAAAATATAATAAAGTATTGCAATTCTATATCTTTTGATATAGAATAAGCATGGTTAATTGTAACCTTAATAAAATTATTTAATTGATAAAAGGAGGATTTTATATGTCAGTTAAAATAGGAATTAATGGTTTTGGAAGAATAGGAAAGCTAACTTTTCAAGCTGCTTTAGATAAAGATGAAGTTGAAATTGTTGCTATAAATGATCCATTTTTAAAGGCAGAATATATGGCTTATATGGTTAAATATGATTCAACACATGGTCAATATAAAGGAACAGTTAGTTCAACTGAAAATACACTTATTGTAGATGGAAGAGAAATAAAAGTATTTAATGAAATGGAACCAAAAAATATTCCTTGGGGAGAACTAGGAGTTGAATATGTTTTAGAATGCTCAGGAGCTTTTACAACTATAGAAAAGGCAAATGCACATATTGAGGCAGGAGCTAAAAAAGTAATAATTAGTGCTCCTTCAAAAGATGCTCCAATGTTTGTAATGGGAGTTAATAATGATAAATATGATCCAAGTATGAATATAATTTCAAATGCATCTTGTACAACAAATTGTTTAGCACCACTTGCTAAAGTTATACATGATAATTTTGGTATAAAAGAGGGGCTAATGACTACTGTACATGCTACAACTGCAACACAGAAAACAGTTGATGGAGCTTCAAAAAAGGATTGGAGAGGCGGAAGAGCTGCTGCAGCAAATATTATACCTTCTTCTACAGGAGCAGCAAAAGCTGTTGGAAAGGTTATACCTGAATTAAATGGTAAATTAACTGGTATGGCATTTAGAGTTCCAACAACAGATGTTTCAGTTGTTGATTTAACATGTAATTTGGAAAAACCAGCAACTTTAGATGAAATATTCGAAGCTGTAAAAAGAGCGTCAGAAAATGAATTCAAAGGTATAATAGAATATGTTGATGATGCTGTTGTTTCAACAGACTTTGTACATGATGAGCATACATCAATCTTTGATAGTACAGCATGTATACAATTAACTGATACATTTGTTAAATTAATAGCATGGTATGACAATGAATGGGGTTATTCAAATAAATTAGTTGATTTAGCTGTATATATTTCAAAAGTTGATCATCAATAATAAATGATATGTTGTAGGGATTACTAAAATGTAATCCCTATATGAAAATTTTAAGAAATTTTTTAGAGAGGAATATAAATTTTATGAATAAAAAAACAGTTAGAGACATTGATGTAACTGGTAAGAAAGTCTTAGTTAGATGTGATTTTAATGTTCCATATAATGAGGATAGAGTTATTACAGATAATAGAAGGATTGTAGCTGCATTGCCTACTATAAAATATTTAATAGATAATCATGCAAAAGTTATTCTATGTTCACATTTAGGAAGACCAAAAGGAGAGGTAAAACCTGAATTTTCACTAGATATTGTTGCAAAAGAATTATCTAAATTATTAGGTCAAGAAGTAAAACTTGCTACAGATGTTGTTGGAGAATCAGCTAAATCTTTAGTAGCTAATTTAAATGAAGGTGAAGTAATTTTACTTGAAAATGTTAGATTTGAACCTGGAGAAGAAAAAAATGATCCAGAATTGTCTAAAAAATTTGCTGAGCTAGCTGATGTATATGTAAATGATGCTTTTGGAACAGCACATAGAGCACATAGCTCTACAACAGGAGTTGCTGATTATTTACCTGCTGTTTCTGGTTTTTTAATTGAAAAGGAATTAACTTTTCTAGGAAATGCTATTCAAAATCCTGAAAAACCTTTTATGGCAATAATAGGTGGTAAAAAAGTTTCTGATAAAATTGGACCAATAGAAGCTTTAATTGAAAAGGTTGATGTTCTACTTATTGGTGGGGCAATGGCATATACTTTTATAAAGGCAATGGGATATAATGTTGGAAAATCTTTTTGTGAAGAGGATAAATTAGACTTAGCTAAAACAATTATGGAAAAGGCAAAAAATAAAGGTGTAAAATTATTATTGCCTGTAGATACAAAAGTAGGTAAAGAATTTGATCCAAATACAGAAAGTAAAAATGTTAAATATACTGAAATTCCAGATGATTGGGAAGGATTTGATATTGGAGAGGAAACAATAAAATTGTATTCGGATGAATTACGTAAAGCTAAAACTGTAATTTGGATGGGACCTTTGGGATTATTTGAATTTGATCAATTTGCAGTTGGAACAAATTCTATTGCAAAAGTATTAGCTGATTTGGATGCAATTAAAGTTGTTGGTGGAGGAGATTCAGCTGCTGCAATTGAGAAAGCAGGGTTAGCAGATAAATTTACACATATTTCAACTGGAGGTAGTGCATCACTTGAATTTGTTGAAGGTAAGAAACTACCAGGTATTGAAGCACTTCAAGATAATTAAGATAGAGAGCGAGAATTTTTATGAAGAAAGTAATAATAGTTTTAATCGTAGCAATATTAATTGTTGGTGGAATAATAGGATTTAATTTGAAAAAGAAAAGCAAAAAAGATACATCACAATCACAGACACAATCACAGCAACAACCATCATATGGAAGAAGAGGTAATATATCTGAAAATCAAAGGATTAAGTTTATTTCAAAGAATGATGAATATTTAATAGGAATGATGGGGTTATCTGTATCAAATGAAGTAAAAAAATTTTCTAATGATGATATGATTAGATTTGCTTTAAATGTTGCTGTTGAAAGATATGCTACTATGTTAGATACAACAAGAAATGGCAAATTTATAATTAATACACAAACAGTTAATTCAATTACAGAAGAATATTTTGGAAAGAAAAAAGTATCATTTGATAAGAATAAAAATAAATTTTATTCGCTATCAAATAAGGCATTTGTCTTCGATACAGATATAGAAAAAACTTTATATTATTATCCTGTTTCACAAGAAAAAAAGGATGATGGTACAACAGAGATTACTGCTGATGCAATTTTTATCAATGATGAAACTGATACAGAAAAATTAGATAAGGCAAAATATGAAGGAGCTTATGAGGCTGAAAACGTAGATAATACAATAAAATTTATTTTTAATGAAAAAGGCTACTTAACATCATATCAATATTTAAAATAATATAAAATAGATTAATTTATTTTGAATTGGAGGTTTTATGAGAAGAAAAGTTATTGCGGGAAATTGGAAAATGAATATGCTTCCAAATGAGACGATTGGGTATATTGAATCTTTATCAAAGTTGGTTAAGGATACTGAAAATGAGGTAATTCTTTGTGTTCCATATACAGATTTGTTTTATGCACTAATGACAGCACAAGGAACAAATATAAAAATAGGTGCTCAAAATATGCATTTTGAAGAAAAAGGAGCATATACAGGTGAAATTTCTGCAAAAATGTTGAAATCAATTAATGTAGAATATGTTATTATAGGTCATTCAGAGAGAAGACAATATTTTGCTGAAACTGATGAAACTGTTAATAAAAAAATAAAAGCAAGTTTTGCTAATGGATTAAATCCAATACTTTGTGTTGGTGAAACTTTAGAACAACGTGAATCAGCTTTAGCAGAAGAAGTTATTACTAAACAAACTAGACTTGCTTTGGATGGATTAGATGATGAATTAATAGATAAAGTTATAATAGCTTATGAACCAATATGGGCAATAGGAACTGGCAAGACAGCTACTTCAGATGATGCAAATAATGCTATAAAATCTATTAGAAATGAAATTAGAAAATTGTATGGAGATAAAGTTGCTGACAATATAATAATTCAATATGGAGGAAGTGTAAAATCTTCTAATGCTAAAGAATTATTTGAAACTTCAGATATTGATGGAGGATTAGTTGGTGGGGCAAGTTTAGTTCCAGAAGAATTTGCTAAAATAGTAAATTTTAATAATTAAGATTATTTGATTAAAAATTAGTATGTGTTAAATTATTTAAAATATAAGTAGATACAAAGAGCATAAATTAGTGACTAAAAAAATTCTTTAATAAAGTTTATTTTTTCAAAAGGGATTTGTGCATTAGAAAGGAATGGAATAAAAAATGAAAAAGAAAACTACAATGTTGATGATATTAGATGGTTTTGGAATTAATGAGAAAGAGGAAGGAAATGCCGTTAAACTTGCTAATATTCCAAATATTAATAATATATTAAAGCAATATCCAAATACTATTTTACATACAAGTGGATTAGATGTAGGACTTCCTGAAGGACAAATGGGAAATTCAGAAGTTGGACATACAAATATAGGTGCAGGAAGAATAATATATCAAGAATTAACGAGAATAACAAAATCAATAGAAGATGGAGATTTTTTCAGTATTCCTGAATTTGTTACTGCAATTGACAACTGTAAAAAGAATAATTCTAAATTGCATATCATGGGATTATTATCTGATGGAGGTGTACATAGTCATCAAAGACATTTGTATGCTTTATTAGAGCTTGCTAAAAGAAGAGATTTTGAAGATGTATATGTTCATTGCTTCTTAGATGGTAGAGATACGCCACCTGTTTCTGGAGAAGGATATTTAGCAGAATTAGAAAATAAGATGAAGGAGAAAGGTGTTGGAAAGATAGCTTCTATTTGTGGAAGATTTTATGCCATGGATAGAGATAAAAGATGGGAAAGAATTGAAAAAGCATATGATGCTCTTGTAAAAGGAGAGGGAGAAAAATTTTCTTCTGTGTCTGCTGCAATTGAAGATTCATACCAGAAAGAAATATTTGATGAATTTGTAAAACCAACGGTTATATGCTCAAATGACGTTCCTATAGCTACAATTTCAGAAAATGATTCAGTTATTTTCTTTAATTTTAGACCAGATAGAGCAAGAGAAATCACGAGAACACTAGTTGATAAAGACTTTAAAGAATTTGAAAGAAATTATTTTAAAACTTATTTTGTTACTTTTACAAATTATGATAGTACAATTGAAAATGTTCATATTGCATTTAAAAAGGATGATATAAAAAATACTTTTGGAGAATATATAAGTAAAAAAGGATTAACACAATTACGTATAGCTGAAACTGAAAAATATGCACATGTTACATTTTTCTTTAATGGTGGAGAAGAAAGACAATATGAAGGAGAAGATAGAATTTTGATTCCTTCACCAAAAGTTGAAACATATGATTTAAAGCCGGAAATGAGTGCTTTTGAGGTTACTGATAATGTTGTTGAAGCAATTAATTCTGGAAAATATGATAGTATAATATTAAATTTTGCAAATCCTGATATGGTTGGTCATACAGGAAATATTGAAGCTACAATAAAAGCATTAGAAGCATTGGATGGATGTGTTGCTAAAATAGTTGATGCAATTAATAATAATGAAGGAATATTATTAATTACTGCTGATCATGGAAATGCTGAGCAGATGATAGATTATAAGACAGGAGAATTGCATACAGCACATACAACCAATCCAGTTCCACTTGTTTTAATTGGAAAGGAAGCAAAGTTAAAAGAGGGAAGATTAGCTGATTTGGCACCTACAATGCTTGATTTAATGGGATTAGAAAAACCTAGTGAAATGACAGGAGAAAGTTTAATAGAAAAATAAATAGGGGGAAAAATGTTAGCTTCTACTAAGCAAGAAGGAATCATTTTTGAAGAAATACAAAAGAAATTATTTTATATGATTCCAGAGAAATGGGATTCAGTGCATTTATATGCATCTATAATTGAAGAACCTTTTGAAAAACCGATTGGTGAAATGTACTTTTATTATTTCCCAAAAGGAATTTTAAAAAGAAATCCTGTAAATGTATATCAGATACCTTCAATGTTTAATATTGATGAAGAAAGCTATAATAGTGTTATTCAAAGTTTATATTCAGATATAAAAAAGTTACGTAATCTCCATAGAGAAACTAAATCTGAATTATGGACAAATTTGACTATTACTATTAAAAATTCTGTATTTAATGTTGAATATGGATATGAAAATTTAGGAAAAAATTCGGAATTTTCACCATATGAAAGACATATTATATGGAGATATAAAAATTTAGAACTTGATTCTGACTTGCAAACAAAAGAAGAAAAACAGATAGTTCAAAAATACTTGAATAGTGATTTAATAGAATTTGAAAAAAAACATAATACAAGCTATAAATGTAATGTTTATATAAAAAATGTTCATAATATTGTTGATTATGAAAGAACATTAACACTAGAAGCTGCAATTGCTTCTCAAGCAGAAGAAAGGCCTGAGAAAACAAGAAATGTGAAAGAAAAAAAGACCAAAAAAACAAAAAAGTCAAATGACTTATTTGATAGAGTAGAGAAAATGAAGGAATTACAAAAAACAGATGATGATATTATTTTGGATTCAGATTATATGAAAAGAAAGGAACCTTGAGTTCTTTTTTTTTGCCTCATAAATATAAAAAATATTGAGAATGTGCTTATCTATAAAGTCTGAATTATTTAATTGTATTAAAATTAACAATTCTGTAGATAATATTATTGAGGTGAAAAATAATGAGAGATTTTTTGGAAATTCAAGAAATAAAAGGATTGGAAGTGCTAGACTCACGTGGTAATCCTACTGTCCAAGTTGAAGTGATTACAGATGGAGGCTTTTCTGCAAAAGCAATAGCACCATCTGGAGCATCTACAGGAAAATATGAAGCTGTGGAATTGAGAGATGGAGATAAGGAAAGATTTAATGGTAAAGGTGTAAAAAATGCAATAAAAAATGTTAATGGAAAAATAAGAAAGGGAATAGTTGGTAAAAATGTATATAATCAGATTGACATTGATAATACTTTAATTGATATTGATGGTACTGAAGATAAAAGCGTATTGGGTGCAAATGCTACTATTGCTACATCAATGGCTATTGCTAGAGTTGCGTCAAGGTCTTTAGGAATACCTCTATTTACGTATATAGGTGGACTTACAGCAAACCGTTTACCAGTTCCTATGCTAAATATTTTGAACGGTGGGAAGCATGCAGCAAATAATTTAAGCATTCAAGAATTTATGATTGTACCAAAAAGAGAAGATAGCTTTTTAGAAATGATTAAGAAATGTGTAAAAGTATATAATACATTAAAAAATATACTTATAATAAAAGGGTATAGTGTTGGAGTAGGTGATGAAGGAGGATTTGCTCCAAATTTGGATGAAGATGAAGATGCAATCAAATATATAATTGATGCTATAATAAAATCAGGGTTTGAGCCAGGACAAGATTTTGGAATTGCACTAGATATTGCTGCAACTGAAATGAAAAATGAGGCTGTAAAAATTGCTAAAGATGGATATTTATTTTGGAAAACTGATAAATATAAAAGTTCTGATCAAATGATAGATTATTTAGTTGAGTTAATAGATAAATATCCAATTATTTCAATTGAGGATGGTTTAGCTGAAGATGATTGGAAAGAGTGGGCAGATTTACAAGCCAAAATAGGAAACAAAATAATGATAGTAGGAGATGACTTATATGTTACTAATCAATCTAGATTAGTTAAAGGGATAAAACAAAGAGCATCAAATTCAATATTAATAAAGCCAAATCAAATTGGTACTGTTACAGAGACAATTGATACAATTAAAATTGCAAAGACGGCTGGAATGAAAACGATTGTATCACATAGATCTGGAGAAACAGAAGATACATTTATTTCTGATTTGGCTGTTGGATGTGGGACAGATTATATAAAAACTGGTGCTCCTGCTAGAACAGATAGGGTAGCTAAATATAATAGATTATTAAATATAGACGATATTTTGAGAAACTAACCTTGATAAATATAATGTTTAAGTGTATAATACTAGTTATGAAAAGATAACTAGTATTATTTTCTATATAATAGTAAAGTAAAAATTTCCTGTTATATAAAAAACTTACATTGCAAAAAAATTGAAAATATTGGGGTATCGCCAAGCGGTAAGGCATCGGACTCTGACTCCGACATTCGTAAGTTCGAATCTTACTACCCCAGCCATTTTTTTATGTTTTTTTAGATATAGTTATATATTAACTATAATATTTGCAGTGTATATAGAAAAATTGAAAATAACAAGGAGAGCTGTAATGAAAATAAAGGAAAAAACGCTTAAATATATATATATATATATATGTTTGCAGCATTTTTATTAATATTAATGATACTTAATTTTGGAAAAGGATATTTAGGATACGGTAAAATAAATTTTGAGAAATTTCAAAATGATTCTGAATTTTTAGTACTTACTAAATTATGCAAAGATGAATATAATATAAATCCAAGTGCTTATGGTTTAGCAAGAATAAGAGAAGATGGTAATGTTGCTAAATTTGTTGGAAATGTTCCACAGATGGAAAAATCATTAAGTAATTATGATGAATCTAAAGGCAATATAATTATTACAGATTACACATCACAATTTGGTCTACAAGGACACTTTTTTTCTTTTTTATACAATAAATTACATATATCTGTTGCTGGTTTAAAACTAATTACTTGTACATTATTAACAATTGTACTTTTATTAATAAGCTATTTGATATCAAAAAAATATAATTCATTATTGGGAGTAATATTTTATATAACATTTTTAACATCCCCATGGATATCTGCATTTGCGAGAAATTTATATTGGGTAGAATTCACATGGTTTTTACCTGTATTATTAGCTTTAATATTATCAATGAACTATTCTAAGAAAAAAATAATAGTGCCAGCAATATTTTTAGCAATTTTTGTGAAATGTTTATGTGGATATGAATATATATCATCAATTATGATGATGACTGTATCATTCTTTATATTTGATATTTTTGATTCAAGAAAAAAAGATAATAGAAAAGAGATTTTAAAAACTACAATAGTAGTTAGTATAGTATGTTTATTAGGATTTATCGTGGCGATACTATGTCATAGTGTAGTAAGAGGAAATGGAAATATAGTAGAAGGATTAAATCAAATATATAGAAATGATGTATTAAGAAGAACATTTGCAGGTTCTTATAATAATAATTTTAATGAAAAGATAAATTCTTCATTAAAATCGAATGTACTAGAAGTAGTAAATCATTATTTTATTTGGTCTACGGATATTATATTAGGTGTTCAAGGAGAATACTTTAATTTATTATTTGTAGCTACGATAGCAATACTAATTTACAATGCAATAAAAAAAGAAAAAAATTATGGAAGAGACATTATAATGTTTATTTATTTTTTGTTAACAACTTTATCTTGGTTTGTTTTGGCAAAGGCACATTCATATATGCACATGCACATTAATTATGTTTTATGGTATTTTGGATTTGTACAGATATGTTTATATGTAATACTAAAATTTATGAAGAAAAAATTATGTGGAGAAAAAAATTGTTGAAAATAAAAGAATATATTAAAAATTGTTTAGAAAAAAAGGAAAATTAGATATGATAATAAATACGGGGATGAGAACTGATATACCGGCTTTTTATTCTAAGTGGTTATTAAATAGAATACAAGAAGGTTTTGTATATGTTAGGAATCCATATTATAGGCATCAAGTAACTAAATATATTTTAAATCCTAATGTAGTTGATTGTCTTGCTTTTTGTACTAAAAATCCGCATCCTTTAATTCAAAATTTATCATTATTAGATTCATATAAGCAATTTTGGTTTGTGACTATTACACCTTATGGAAAAGATATAGAACCTAATGTTCCAGATAAAAAGCAAGTAATTAGTGATTTCAAGAGGTTATCAGAGTATTTTGGAAAAAATTCAGTTGCACTTCGCTATGATCCAATATTTATAAATGAAAAATTTGATGTAAATAAGCACATTAGATGTTTTGATAAATTATTATGTGAGCTTAAAGGTTATACTGAAGATTGTACTATTAGTTTCTTAGATATGTATAAAAAGGTAAAAATAAATTCACCAGATTTAAGACCACCGAATGAACAGGAACAAATTCAAATAGCAACAGCTTTTTCAAAGATAGGAAAGCAGAATAATATAATAATACATTCTTGTTGCGAAAATAATTTCTTAAAAGATTATGGGCTAGACATAACTGGTTGTATGAGTAAAGAAATAGTTGAAAAGGCAATAGACAGTAATTTGAATGTACCAAATAACAATAGTAAAAGAAATGGTTGTAGTTGCTTATTAGGAAATGACATAGGTGCATATAATACTTGTATGCATTTGTGCAAATACTGTTATGCAAATGCAAATCAAGAACTGGTAAAAGAAAATATAAAAAAGCATAATCTTAATTCTCCATTTTTAATTGGAGAATTAGAACCAGAAGATAAAATAACAGAGACTAATCAAAAAAGTTGGCTAAAAATTGATAATCAAATTAGTTTTTTTAGTTAGCATAAATAAGGCAGATAATTGAAATTATTTGTCTTTTTTTTATATCATAGGAAAGTTCTATGAATTTCCTATGATATAAAGCATTCCACAGAAAAATTGTTATACAATTTTTCGCGGACGAACAAAGACGCGGACCTTAAAATGTCGTAAATAGCGAAAATGTTAATAATATCCGCTTTTGTTCTTAGTTATATAAATGATTGATAAGTTATAATAAAAAATATTATTACATAAAAGTGTTACCTTTTTTTAAATTTAAGCAATATAAAGATGTAAGGTATCTTAAAGTCAAAAGGAGTTTAGATCTAAATTGGACGATTGTAAAAAAATAAAAGATTATATAAAAAATAATGAACTTGATTTAGAAAAAATAATAAATAAATATTCACCTTATATTGTTACTATTATAAATAATATGGCAAAAGATATTTTGAATAATGAAGATAAAGAAGAAATAGTTTCTGAGGTATTTTTTATATTATGGAACAATACAAGTAAATTAGATATTAACAAACATTTAAGTTCGTATATTGCTGGAATAACAAGAAACGTAGTAAGACAATATTTGAGAAAAATAAAAGTTAATGTTGATATTTCTGATTATGAAAACATTTTGTATAGCTATGATAAAATTGACTTTTTGGAAAATAGTATGGAAGAAATTAATAGAATAGAAAAGAAATTAGAGAGCATAAAAGAAATTGATAAAAAGGTATTTTTAGATTTTTATTATTCTTCTAAATCGATTAAAGATATAGCTAGAGAACAAAAAATTTCTCAATTTAGTGTAAAACAGAGATTATATAGAATTAGAAATAAAATAAAAAAAGAGGTTAGATTGTATGAATAATAATAAAATTTTTGAAAAGGTAAAAATGAAAATAGCTATATCTAATGTAAAAGAGGAGGATATAGTAATGAATAGGAGACAAATAAATATTGGAAAGGGTATAGGAATAGTTGCATGTATTGCACTTTCAATGACAGGAATGGTGTTTGCTGCAACAAAAATAATTAATAAGTTTGGAGCTAATAGTAGTGATGGCATTCAAACTGCAGTTAATAGTGGATATTATAGTGATGTAAATACTAAATATGAGGAAGCAAATGGAATTAGTACAAGTATAGAATCTTTTTTAATAGATGATAATAATTTTGATATGAGTATTAATATAAAATTTGACAGTAATTATAATGTAGAAGATATGTTATCAAATGAAGGAAAATTGGATATCATGGATTTAAAAGTAGTTAATGAAAAGGATGAAAAGGTTTTTGCAACAAGAGAAATTGAATCAGAAGAAATGACATCTTTATATAAAACAGAGCAAGAAGCTAAGGAAAAATATGATAGTTATAAGGGCGCGTATGGTGAAACAGATAAAAAAATAAATGATAATGAGATAAAATTTTATTTGACAGCAACAGGAAATCCAGTGGAATTTCCTGCATCTAAAAAATTGAAGGTGACGTTTAGTAGAATTAGAAATAGACATTGGATAAATGGAGAAGAACAATGTACAATATTTAAAGGAGAATGGAGCTTTGAAATAGATGTACCTAGTAAAATGGCAAAATCCAATATTGTTGAATATAAATTAAAATCTATTAGTGATAATAATTATATATTGGAAAGTGCTAAAGTTTCAAATACTGCTTTTAAAATTTATTTAAGCAATTGTGATGGTATAACTTGGAATGAGAAAGAATGTGTAGAAAATTCAAAAGGAATAAAATTTTATCCAGCTCAAAGATCTGACGGAGATGGAGAAATATGTGTTAAAGATGATGGAACTGTAACATATTATAATACGTTTAATTTAACAAATT
The DNA here is from genome assembly GCA_947589065.1 of uncultured Clostridia bacterium. Lineage (GTDB taxonomy): Bacteria > Bacillota > Clostridia > TANB77 > CAG-508 > UMGS1994. The sequence continues at coordinate 22,280 of CANPZM010000002.1, read as the reverse complement.
ATGATGCTACAGATACTTTAAAAGTACATCTTTTTAAATCAAATGGTGATGAAGTAATTATAGAATTAGAAAAAAAGAAATAATTATCAAGAATACATAGTTAATTTAAAAGATTAGTTTTTTTAAGCTAATCTTTTAAATTTTGTGATATACTATAAAAAAATAATAAAAAGAAAGATAAAAATTATGATGAAAATGAATAAAAAGATATTTATTGCAGTTTTAGTTATTATATTGATAGCAATTATTGGTATTACTATATATTTAGTAATTGGAAAAAGTATTATAAAGGAACCAGCTCCTGATGTTATACCTGAAAATGTTATTTCTAATTCTAATGAAACCCAAAATGATGTGAAATATAATAATGATAATGAGGTAGATGATACTATGGAAGATGTTATGAATATTAAAGTAAGTATAAATAATGAAGAATATATTGCGACAATTGAAAAAAATGAAACAGCACAAACTTTTATAAATCAATTGCCACAAGAATTTATTATGAATGAATTAAATGGAAATGAAAAATATGTATATATGGATAATTCATTGCCTACAAATCCATTAAATCCTGAACATATACAATGTGGAGATATAATGCTTTATAATAATAATTGTTTAGTTATTTTTTATAAATCTTTTAATACAAATTATAGCTATACAAAAATAGGGCATATAGATAATTTCCCTAATTTAGAAGAAAGTGACAGTATAACAGCTAGGTTCGAAAAATAAACTTAAATTAAAAAATATATTGACATTGTGTCAGCAATATTATATTATGTTGCTGACAATATGTCAGAGAAAGAAGGGGTAAAAATGAATCGATTTGAAGAAAGCAAAGAAGTTTTTAACAAATTATTTGGAGAATTGCCAGATGCAAATAAAGAAATAGATCATGAATTAATGGAAATTTTAAGAAGATTTATATTTGGAGATGTGTTTCATAGTAGTGAAGAACTAAACATGAAAGAAAGAGAATTAATTACAGTAACAATTTTAGCAGTTTTACAAACTTTACCACAATTATCAGCACATATAAATGCAGCATTAAATGTAGGAGCTACACCTATAGAAATAAGAGAATCTATTTATCAATTAGCACCTTTTATAGGATTTCCAAGAACATTAAATGCAGTTAGTACAATGAATGAAGTTTTTAAGTCAAGAGAAATCAAATTACCATTAGAAAATATGGGAACAGTAGCAGATGAAACAAGATTTGAAAAAGGTTTTAATATTCAAAATCCTATATATGGAGATGAGATAAAAGAAAAATATCCTGATGTACCAGAAATTCCAAAATATTTAACAGAGTTTGGCTTTGGAGATTTTTATACAAGAAAAGGATTAGATATTAAAACAAGAGAATTACTTGTATTAGTTGGATTAACAACAATGAGAGCAGATACTCAAATAAAAGCTCATGTATTGGGAAATATAAAGATAGGTAATTCAAAAGAAAAATTACTAGCTACAATGTTACAATGTCTACCTTATATAGGATTCCCTAATACGATGAATACAATTAGTATTATAAAAAGCATTTAATGATAGGGGAGGATTAAATGGAAATTAAGTCATCAAATGAAAGAAAAGATGAAATTATAAATGCTTGTGAAGAATTATATCAAACAAAAAGTTTTAAAGAAATAACACTTAAAGATATAAGTGAAAAAACTACATTTTCAAGACCGTCTATTTATAATTATTTTCAGACCAAAGAAGAAATATTTTTGGCACTTTTAAAAAGAGAATATCAAAGGTGGTTAATAGATTTAGAAGATATATATGTTAAAAATGAAAAATTAGATAAAGTAGAATTTGCTAATCAAATAGCAAAATCAATTGAAAAAAGAGAACAACTTTTAAAATTGATTTCAATGAACTTATATGATATGGAAGCTAATAGCCGTATGGAGCAATTAGTAGACTTTAAAAAAAGTTATGGAGCATCATTAAAATTAATAAAAAAATGCTTAGATAAATTTTTTAAAAACATGTCAGAAGATGAAAAAGAAAAATTTATTTTTTCATTTTTCCCATTAATGTATGGGCTTTATCCATATACTCGTGCTACAGATAAGCAAAAAGAGGCTATGAGAGATGCTGAAGTTCCATTCAAGTTTTTTTCAATATATGAAATGGCGTATGAAAGCATAATAAAATTATTATAGATTAGAGCAAAGGAGGAATTTAAAAATTATTTTCAAAAGGATGTAAAAAAAAATTAAGAAAGAAGGAAAATAATAATGAATAAAAAGATAATAGCTTTAATAATTGCGATAATTGCAATTGTGGCAATTGTGGCAGGAGTTAGTATTTGGTTAGTTAGTTCTAATAATTCTAATGAATCAAATAATGCTAATAATAATTTAAATTCAAATGCAAATATGAATGAAAATGAGAATAATGTTGAAGAAAATAGTGTATCCAATATTGTAGAAAATACTGTAGATAATATTGTAGATAATACAGCAGAAAATACATTAGATAATGCAACAGATAATACAGTAAATAGTGAAACTTCTGACAATCAAAAAATAGCAATCATTTACTTTTCTGCAACAGGAACTACCGAAAAAGTTGCAGAATATATAAAAGATGCAACAGGTGGAGACTTAATAAAAATAGAACCAAAGGAACAATATACTGATGAAGACTTAAGCTATAATAATAACAATAGCAGAGCTACAAAAGAACAAAACGACTCTTCTGCTAGACCAGAAATTTCAAATACTATTGATACAGATTCTTATGATGTAATTTACTTAGGTTATCCAATTTGGTTTGGAGATGCACCAAGAATAATTTTAACATTTTTAGATAATTATGATTTGAGTGGAAAAACAGTTATTCCATTTTGTACATCAGGAAGCTCTGGAATATCTACAAGTGTTAATTACTTCAAAAGTAATTACAAAAATGTTAATTGGCTAGATGGAGAAAGACTTACTACATCACAGAGTGAAGTAACAGACTGGGTTAATAGTTTAAATTATTAGAATATGTTAACAAAAAAATGGAGGATTAAAATGGAATTCGAAAAAGTTATTCGAGAAAGATTTGCAGCTAGAAAATTTAAAGATGATGTGATTAATGATGAGTTGATAAATAAAATATTAGAGGCAGGGAATCTAGCTCCTACAGCAAAAAACAGTCAACCACAAAAGATATATGTAGTTAAATCTAAAGAAGGATTAGAAAAAATAGATAAAGCAAGTCCATGCAGATATAATGCACCAGTTTGTATAATTGTAGCAAGTGATAAAAACATTGCATGGTCAAAAGGTGATTATTCAACTTATGAAATGGATGCTTGTATAGTTGCTACTCACATGATGCTAGAGGCTACAAATCTTGGAGTAAACAATATATGGATAGAGATGTTTGATAAAAATATTTTAAAAGAAGAATTTAATTTAGATGCCAATATTGAACCAATATGCCTTATTCCATTAGGATATAAGACTGACGATTGTATACCTTCACCTATGCACAAGATTAGAAAAGATTTATCAGAAATTGTTGAATATAAATAGATATAAAAAGAAAGGAATTGATGTATAATGGAAAATCAGATAAATGAAAATTTTACAGAAACCCATGGTGGTGCTTTTGGAATGGGAGAACCAAATGTAAATTTTGCAAAATATTTTATAGGAAATTCATATTTAAAACAACTTGCTAAAACTGAAAATGGAATAAGTTTTGCAAATGTAACTTTTGAACCTAAATGTAGAAATAATTGGCATATTCATAAAGCAGAAAAGGGTGGAGGTCAAGTTTTAATTTGTGTTGAAGGAGAAGGATGGTATCAAGAAGAAGGAAAAAAAGCACAAAGTTTAAAAGTAGGAGATATTGTTGTAATTCCAGCTAATGTAAAACATTGGCATGGTGCAAAAGCAAATTCTTGGTTTAGTCATATTGCAGTAGAAGTACCAGGAGAAAATACTTCTAATGAATGGCTTGAACCTGTTACGGATGAAGAATATAATAGATTATAATTGAATTTTAATAAATGGTTGCAATTATATAAAAATCAAAAGTTTTACTTAGAATTTTTACTTTTTGCAACCACAATAGTTGTAAGTACTAAAATATATGAAAAAAATTAAGAGGAAAGTTTATGAGTAATAAGAAAATATCAAAATTTGAAAGTGTAAAAGATGGAAAAAAGGCACATTATAAGTTTCACTTATTTCCAGCAAATTTTGAAACTTTTAATTTCGAAAAACTAAAGGAAGAAAACGATAATGATGAATATGCGGGATTCTTATGGAAAAATAGTGGAAATTTAAAAGTTGAAAAAGGTGATATAGCATATATATATTATACAAATCTTCCAGATAGAATGAACAGAATTTTATTAAAATGTGAAGTTATTGATGCTTACAAAAAGAATGAAAATGAAAATTGTTTCTACTATGAATATGATGAAGAAAAAAATCCTAACGATAATGATTCAAATGAAAAAATTCCAGGGATTTTATTAAAATTAAAAACGGCAATGTGTGTGAAAGATGGAAGAGAAAAGTTTTCAGAGGATAAGTTGCGTGAAGAGTATGGAATAAATAACTTTCAAGGTAAACAACATTTAAAGGAAGATTTTTTACAAGAAAAGATAATAAACGGAAAACAAGATTATTATCAAAAGAAACTTATTGATGACTTAGAAAATGAAACTAAAAAACATAAGATGATTAGTCTTGAATCTTTAATAAATCACATGAATACAATTTCACGATGTTCTTTACAAACATCACCAAAATTTAAACACGAAAATCATACAACATTTGTAAAAGAAAATGGTTTGAATTATTATGAGCAACATCATTTAATACAGCAATTTAATGGAAGAAATAATGAAGAGTTTCCTAAAGATGTAATAAATAATGAAATGAACTTAATAAATTTGTGTCCAAATTGCCATAGAAGAATTCATAATGGAAAAAAGGAAGACAGAGAAAAAATGGTTGCTGAATTATATTATAAAATTAGGAGTGAACACGAAGATTTTGATAGCTTATTATCTAAAATTCCAGAAATAAGAGATGGAGAAAATGCATTAGATTGGATACTTAAGCAATATAAATTGGAAAAACAAGATAAAGATATTTAATTTAATTTATATAGACTTTTAGAAAGATTTGATGTATAATAAATAAAATTTAATAAAACCTTATAAAGAGCGTACGAGTGACTAGCACGTTGACTACGCAGCAACCTATTTAATTAGGTGCTAAAGCTAGAACGATAAGGATAACTTAAAACATTTAAGAAAAGTTATCTTAGATGTTTTTTTTAATTCATTTGTTCCTCTTTATAAGCAATAATAAAAGGAGGAATTTTTATGAAGAAAAATATGAAAACTAACAAGGAATATCTATTGGATAATTTAGATTTTGATATTCCAATAAGTTTTTGGGTAATGTATTTGGATAATTTTTTTGGAAAGGAAAAAGCAGAGGAATTTTATGAATATCTTATAAATGCACGAGATATTAAAAGAAAAAATGATATTAGAAATCTAATGTCAAGTATTGGTTTTTCAATTTATGATTTATCACATAATGAACAACTTGCGTTTATTAGTGTATTTAAACCTTTTGATACTGAAAGAAAACTAGTAGAAAATATGCCTAATGGCGTTGATACTATATTTAAATATTATAAAAAAAGAAATATGGAACTGGTAAAGGATATAAAAAAATTAGGCTATTCGTATGAATATACAAAATTTAATTGGAAGGATAGAAAACTTAGAGATACATATCAAAGGGAACATGTTTTTATTATTTTTAGCGAGAAAAATAATCGTACAGAATTTCAAAATAATATAATAAAGTTATCAAAAAAGTATAATGTAAAAGAAGTTTTAATAACTGATAATATGGTAGATAAAAGTACAAAAATGCAGATAAAATCTAGTGTTATTGATATTTTTACGGGTAAAGTAAAAGAAATAATTGAAGATACAACTATAGATGAAATAGAAAAATATTTATCTGATATGAGTGGAACAAAAGTATTATTTAAAATTCCATATGAAAATAATAAGAAAGTCTTAAACAAAAATGTAAATTATTTAACTATGCAAAGCTATTATAGTAAAGAAAAGCAAGAAAAGGTTAAAAATAAAAATCCATATAGCTTTAATAGTGCAATGTTGAGAAACTCACTATTGAATAGATTTAAAAGTAAAAATTATAATAATTAATAAACTAGATAAAACTTAATTTATAAATAGAAAGTATTAAATAGTAAAAAAAAATGTAAAAACGATTAAAAAATCAAAAATTGTAAAAGAAAATAAAAAAAGGTCGAGAGAAAAATTATGAAATTGCCTAAAATACTTGAAATGAGAAAAATATGCATGTATAATATGTGCATATTTTTTCTAATATTTTAAGTTATATTTTTATTTCAAAAATTTTTATATAAATAATTTTAAATTTCTAAATTAAATTTGATTCGATAACTGTATTCCATTTTTAAAAGTTAGTAGTAGTAATAAAACAAAAAAGGAGTGAAAATACATAAAAAGAATTATTTTTATAATATTATTACTATTAGTTATATTTAATTTTTTGTCAATTAATGTTTTGGCAAATACTGCAGAAACTGAAGAAAAAAAAAGCATATTAGAAGAAACGAATAATGAAATGCAAGATATAGTAGTAAATGAAGTAGAAAACGAAACAATAGAAAATGAAAATAATATAAATGAAGAGAAAAAAGATGAGTTGATCAAAACAGAAGAAACTATTGAAAAAGAAAAAACAGATGAGAAAAAGACTACAACTAACGAGCCAAATAAGGAAAATCTAAATACTGAAAATTCCAAGAAAAAACAGACAAAGCACGCAAATATAATTAATAGTAATTTTAGTACTATAAGTGCTGGAAAAGCAGAAGTTCTTAGTGCTAATTCAAAATTTTCAGTAAGTTATGGATGGGCTCCAAAATTTATTAATGGAGTGACAACAATAATAGAAACTAATGGTATGACGAATTATCCTGCTGATGATTTATTATTTGATGGTAGTACAGCATTTAGTAAATATGGTAATTATCAAAGTGCTAGATTGACGTCAGTAAGTCAAAAAAATAATATTTGGATTACATATGGTAATGTTGGAAAATATAATGGTCAAATAATTGACATGAGAATTACTCTTTCAGATTGGGAATACTTGCAACCAGGCACTAATAAAGCAATATCTGGCTTAAAGGGAGTTAATTATCCTACAATTTGTTTTAGCACAAAAGATTTTAGTATACAATTAACTGCTTTACCTGCAATATCAAAACCAAAATTTACAATATCTTTTTTTAAGCATAATACGCATACGTTGATTAATGTAAAAGGGCATAATACTTTTCAAGATATGGATGGTGGTGAATATTTATTACCAATATCAGGATTTGATAATATCTATAAGAACTCAACATCAAAGTTAGATACATTTAATACATCAAAAGTTGAATGCACTAATACTAATCAATATTGTGACGGAAATGATAGAGACTTCTGGTGCTCAACGCTTTTTTCTGGAACACAATATTCTTTTACATACACAAATGAAAATTCTACACTAGGACTTTCATCAAGAGACATTATTAATCCAGTTTTAAATTGGAGAGACAATTTTGGATTTAATTTAAATTCATCTTCATTAGCACCTTTTGAGTATACTATACCTACAAAAGAAGTTGATAAAAAAATAGTATATTGTGAAGATGAATTTACTTATACAGTAGAACAATATATACCTGCTGAGGATAATAATTTTTATTATGATAGTTTTGAAATGATAGATAATTTAGCAGAGTGCTTAGAAATTTGCGGAAGTATTAGTATTACAGATGATACTAATGCAAATAGATTAAGTTGGTTTAGTACTACTATAAAAAACAACGAAATAAAAATAAAAGCCAAAGACACTATTATTAAAGATGCGAATTTTTATAATAATAAATTTACAATAAAGATTAATGTTAGAAAAAAGGCAAATTCTAATATGAAAAATTATTATTCTTCGGCAAAAGATAAATGCATTGTTTCAAATTTTGTGACAAGTAATATAAAAAGAAGCCAAGAAAATGTATCTAAAAAATCAAACTCTGTAGATGTTGAATTATATGCAAAAATTACAACATCGGCTACAAATGGAACTATTACACAAGGAAATAGTAAAATTCCAATGGGAAAAGATATAAAAATAACATATCAGCCAAAAAAAGGTTATAAACTAAAATCAATATCTGTAAATACTGAATCAAAAGATAGAGCAATTAATAATGAGCAATTTAATATTTATGGGATAGATAAAGATTATGATATACAGGTTATATATGAATTAATTTTAGGTACAGTAAAAATTATAAAAAGAGGGACAGCAGGCAAAATGCTTCAAGGAGCGGAATTTACCTTATATGCAAAAATCGATATTTATGTAGATACTGATAAAAAATATAGTAAAGGTGATGAAATAAAAAAATTAATCACAAATGAAAATGGTTATATAACATTTGAAGATTTATATGAGGGTGAATATCAATTAATTGAAACTAAAGCACCTGATGGATATAGTTTAAATGGAAAAGAAATTAATTTTAAAGTAACAGGAGAAAATGAAAGTCATGAGTTTACAGTGAATGATACAGCTTTATTCATATTACCTAATTGTGGTGAAAAATTTAATATTTTAAATATTATATATTTTTGGGTTTTATGTAGTTTAATTATAGGAATTCTGATAATGAAAATAAAAATGGTGAATAAAAAATGAAAAAAATTTTAATAAATTTAATTTTGGTATCAAGTATTTTCTTGTTATTATATTTTACATTTTCCAAAACTATATCTATAAAAAAGCAAAATTTAGAAATTGAGAAATACGAACTAGAGGTAAATAATTTAGCAGATGAGGAAATTAATGTAATTAAAAAAAATTCTGATGATTATAATAAAGACTTATATGAAAATAATAACTTTAGTGCTGTCAATAGTAATGGACAGTATAGCCAATTGCAGATTTTGAAAGATAGTAAAGAAATAGGGAGTATTCATATTCCAAAAATAAATGTAAATTTACCAATTTATGAAGGAACAACAGATGATGTGTTGCAGAAAGGAATTGGGCATTTATTAAATACGTCTTTACCAACTGGAAAAAAAGGAACTCATTCTGTGCTAGTTGGACATAATGGAATTTCTAAAGCAGTTTTTTTTGATGACTTAGATAAATTAGAAATAGGTGATTATTTTTATATAAAATATCTTGATAACATATTTAATTATAAAATAAAAGAAATTAGAACAATTTTACCGACAGAAACGCAAAATTTAAAAATTTATGAAAATGAGGAATTAGTAACACTTGTTACGTGTACACCTAGATATATAAATACTCATAGATTAGTTGTAACAGGTGCTAGAACAGATGATGAAATAATAGATGATATAAATTGGCAAAATAAGCATTATAATAAAAATTTGATTTTAAATAGGACTCTTATAATTGTGATTATAGCATTGATTATTATTTGTTTAATTTTTAAGGTAATAAAGATGAAAGGAGAATATAAAAATTATTAAAAGAAAAGATTGTAGAAGTAAAAAAACACTAATATTATTATTTTTAATTGTGTTAATAATATTTTTTTATATGGGAATTACATTAGCAAAGTCAGAACCGTTGATAGATGAAACGAGAAAAGCATCATTAACAATAATAAAATATGAAAATGCATATGGAAACGGAAAAAATCCAGAACAAAATATTCCATTAGAAAATGTAGAATTTACAATATATAAATTAGATGAAGAAAATTTAAATAAAGAGGTTGATGAATTAGAACATGAGATAGAAGAAGAAAAATTGGATACATTACTAAAGATATGTAAAACTACTAATAAAAATGGAGAGGCTAAATTTGAAAATTTGGAATTAGGAAGATATTTAGTAATTGAGACAAAAGTTCCAAAAAATGTACAAACGAAAACTGAAAGTTTTATGATTGATTTACCAAGAACAAATGATGATGGAAATTCGTGGGATTATGATGTTATGGTATATCCTAAAAATATAACAGTCTATGGAGATGTAACACTTACAAAATATGATAATAAAGGAATTCCTTTATCAGGAATAGTTTGGGAATTACAGATAAAAAAACAAAATGATTATGAAAAATATGATTATGAAAAATATGATTATGAAGGAGAATTGGTTACAAATGAAGAAGGAAAAATTATTATTAATGATTTACCAGTTGGAGATTATAGGCTTATAGAAATGAAAACACAGGAAGGTTATATTTTGAACCAGTTAGATAATAAAGAATTTACTGTAACACCTAATAATACTTCGTTTAGTTTTGACGTTTGTAATGAAAAACCTGAGATAAAAAAACAGGTAAAAATAGGAGATGGGTATGGAAAATCTGTCGGTGCATACTCTAAAGAAAAAGTTGAATGGAAAATAACTGCATCAATTCCGAATATTATTGAGAAAATGAAAACTTATTCAATAATTGATACTTTGCCTAATGACTTAAATTATATAGAAGATAGTGTAATTATAGATAATCTTGATAAAAATAAAGACTATACAATCAAATTTGAAAATAATGAAATGATTGTAGATTTTGATACTAAGAATTTAAAAGGAAAAGAAACAGTTGAAATTATTTATTATACAGAATTTAATAATAAAATTAATTATGGAAAAGCATTAGAAAATAAAGCTAAAATTAAATATACGAATTATATAAATGAAAAAGGTATTGAAGAAAGTATTACAGAATCGATAACAGATTTAGCAGAAGTACATACTGGAAAGTTGATATTAAAGAAAATTGATAATAGTGGGAATCCTTTAAAGGGCGCAAAATTTAAAATATCAACAACAAGAGAAAATGCTAAAAATGATATATTTATAAAAAATAGTGAGGATATTGATATAGTTGGAATATCTGATGAAAATGGTAATGTAATATTTGAAGGATTAAAGTACGGTAATGATGATGTATCAGCTGAACTTGGAAAAACTGAATATTTTGTGACAGAGATAGAGTCACCAACATATGAAGAAGATGGAAAACAGAAACATTATAATTTACTTTCATCACCAATAAAAGTAGAAGTAAATTCGACAAGTGGTGAATATGATGAAAATAAGATTATAAAGATAGTAAATAGGAAATCTTTTGAACTACCTTTTGCAGGAGGTTTTAACACTTTGATAATAGTCCTTTATGGAATGACTTTAGTTATAATTATTTTTATATTAAGAAAAGGTAAAAAAAATGAAAAAATTGATAGCTAAATTATTTTGTGATAATATATATTAAATTAAAAATAACGAATGTGGAAAATAATTATAATTTTGAATATGTTGAAATCCATTTAAAACGTGATTTAATAGTAAAACTATCTTTGAAAAATTTAATTTTTTTCCAATCTGATTTGTGATTAGAAGGGAATAAAACTAGGCATGAATATAGGAATATTTGATTCAGGAATTGGAGGATCTACAGTATTAAAAGAAATAGTAAAAATACTACCAAATGAAGATTATATATATTATAGTGATTCAAAAAATAATCCTTATGGAGATAAAAATGATACTGAAATTATAGAGATTTGTGACAATATTGTTAGCATGTTAATAGATAGAAATTGTAAAGTGATAGTTATTGCATGTAATACGGCTAGCGCTAAAGCTGTAGACTTTTTGAGAAAAAAATACAGCAATCTTCCAATTATTGCTATTGAACCAGCTTATAAAATGGTGCATGATTATGCAAATGATAAGGAAACACTTGTAATGGCAACAAGAGGAACTATTGAAAGCGAAAAATTTCAAATTTTATTTCACAAATATGATAATGAAAAGACAGTATTACTACCATGTATAGGGTTGGCTAATCTTATAGAAAAAGATGAAAAAGAACAAATAAAAAAATATTTAAAAGAAAATTTATTACAATATAAAAATAGAGTAGAAAATGTCGTTTTAGGGTGTACACATTATCCATTAGTAAAAAATGAAATAAAAGAAATATTAGGAAATGTTACTTTTTTTGATGGTGCACCCAAATTAGCACAGCATTTGAAGTATGTACTAGAGGAAAATGGATTATTAGAAAATAATAATGGAAAAATTGAATTTATAGATTCACAAAATTCAAAAGAAAAAAAAGAAAGGTTTTTTGAAATTTTAGAACAAAGATAAAACGTAAGAAAATAAAAAAGGAACAATTTATTTTTAATTGTTCCTTTTTTAGTATTTGAGAAAATTATGGATTTATTTACAAAATTATTTATTATCTTGTTGCTCTAGTAATTTATTTATTAGTCCACAGCTTTCTTTTCCTTCATTACAAACTAAATCAGTCATACAAGTTGCTCCTAGACCTTTACCTAAAAGAGGAGAAACTTCTTTTACTTGTTTTGCAATTTCTTTTGCAATTCCTCTGATTTGCCATTGAGCCTTATTACAACAACGTAAACGCAAAATCCATTGTAAAGTTCTTCCATTCATTGTAGTTATTACATTTAACATTTGGCAACCTAAGTAAAAATATATTAAATCTTCTTCAGCTATATCATATTTTTTAAATTCATTTAGCATCATCATATTTTTATTATGTGCTTCGATAAATATTTGTTCTAATTCTGGCTTAGCTTTAATTGATGCTGGAATTATATAATTATCAAAGTCCCACATAGGAAGAAATTCAGGAACAAGAAGAGAATGCATTCTATGTCTTGTTAAGTGAGTAAGTATAGATAATGATATTGGAATCTGAAAAGTAAAACTTACTTGTTCTATTTCGCGTGCTTCTTCTTTATGAAGAATAATATTCATACATTTTGATTTGAATTCAGGGTCTTTTTCTTCACAATGTTTTAATATAGATTCAGCTTCTCCTTCAGAACATTGATAATGATACATTATAGCACTTTTTATAACTACATTATCAGAATTTGGTGTATAGCTAAGTAATGTTGGCTTATCAGCAATATTTATTGTGTGAGACTGAATTAAATTATCCATATATTCAAAAGGATTTTTTGAATTTTCAGTTTGATTTTCTATATTTGGAACTAAATAAGGAATATATTCTTTGATAATACTGAAGAAATAATTTCCCAATTCCTTTAATTCTGAAATTCTACTTAATGGACCATATAAAAAGGAAATAGTAATTTTTTCAAGTTCTCTAGCATCTAATCCCATAATTATATTACTATGGAAAGAGTATGGTAAAATAAATCGAGCATCTTCTACATTAATACCAGCATCTACAAGATCACCATATGTATTAAATAAATATTGCATATGAGAAATATATTTTTCTTTTATTTCTGAATTTTTAGAGTGAGGTTTTAGATTTTTATTACGAAATTCTGGAATATAAAATCCAGCTGTTCTAAAATCTACTTCTCTACGTGATTTAATCGTAAAAGAAGTTAGTCTGTTTCCAATAATAGTTTGTTCAACAATTGGAGTAACATCGCATAATGCAAAAACTAGATAATCATGTTCAATAATAGATTTATGTCCCATGCCAATGATTCTTTTTATTAACTTTAAATTTTTTTCATAATTATCGCAACTTTCTAAAACTTCATAAACATTTCCTGGAAATCTTGAAAGTTTGCCAGCAGCAGCGACTTTTTGAATACGTTTTTCTAATTCATCTTTTGTGCATCCACCAATTAATTCTATTTTCATATATTAATATTCCTTTCACTTATTATATAAAAATATATATCATAAATAAAAATAGAATTCAATAATTGAATAAATAAGATGTGATAGGGAATAAATAGAAATAGAGGAAAAGATGATAAATTTAATATTTATAATAATTGGATTTATTTTTTTAATAAAAGGAGCAAATTTTTTAGTTGATGGGTCAAGTAGTATAGCCAGAAAACTAAAAATATCTGAATTTGTTATAGGACTTACAATAGTCTCAATTGGAACGTCTTTGCCAGAGTTAATTGTTAGTATAGAGTCAGTATTGATTGGACATAATGATTTATTGATAGGCAATATAATTGGAAGTTGTATTTATAATTTATTATTAATTTTAGGAATAATTTGTGTTATTAAGCCAATAAAAATTAATATAAAAGAAAAGTCAATTGTTATGCTAATGTTTTTTTCTATTCTTTTAGTTGAGCTTTTAAGTAACATATATGGGCAGATTACCAGAGTAGAAGGAATAATATTAATATTATTTTTTATTATTTTTTTACTGATGATATTTAATAAAAAAACAACTGAAAATAAAAAGGAAGATAATTCGATAGTAAAATCGATAATTCAATTTTTAGTTGGAATATTATTACTAAAATATGGAGGAGATTTTGTTGTAAAAAATGCGTCACTAATAGCAAGGAAAATGCTAATAAGCGAGAAAATAATTGGGATAACAATTGTTGCTATAGGTACGTCATTACCAGAATTAGTAACTTCTATAACAGCAATAAATAAAAACACACAAGAGATTGCAGTTGGTAATATTATAGGTTCAAATATTTTTAATTTATTATTAGTATTTGGTATAACGAGTATAATTAATCCAATACAATTTTCAGAACAATATAATCAGGATTTTATTTTTTTAGCAATAATAACATTAGTATTAATAATATCTGCATTATCAAATAAAGAAGAAATTCAAAGGAAAGAAGGAATAATATTACTTATTTCGTTTATTCTATATAATATAAAATTAATAATAATCTAATAAATTTTATTAAAAGTATTGCATAAAATTTTTTTATAATATATAATTAAAATCGTTGAGAAAATATTCCTCATTAGCTCAGTTGGTAGAGCGCTCGGCTGTTAACCGATAGGTCGTTGGTTCGAGTCCAACATGAGGAGCCAAAGGCTAGCTAAATTGCTAGCTTTTTTTGTATAATAGAAAAGTTCTACTTTCCTATTATATTAGTTAAAAAATTATATTGTTAGTTTTTTACTATTTAAATGATGTATATATTTCTAATCTATCTAAAAAGATAAAATTATCTGACCTAGAAAATTATTAAAAAAACTTAGAAATAAGGTAATATTTGACAATTTAGAAAATCGTGATATAATATTTACGGTAAACTATTTATGTTTATTACAAATATTAGGAGATGAATTGTATGATTTCAAAAATATTGTATTTCAAAAAGAATAGATTTAAGAGGTGTCAATAATACAAGAGTGTGTTGTGATGCCTCTTTTTTGTTAGAAGGTTTATGCAAATTGAACGGTATGACTATATTAATTCCATCAGATTTAAAAAGATATACAGTTTTAGGAAATATATCAATATTAATTACTCATTAATATTGTAAGATAAAAGGAGAAATAAAATGCAGGTAGTAGAAAATAAAACAAGTGAATATCCTGTAGGAATATTATGGAATATGGGAAGTAAATATTTTCGAGAAATGATGTTGAAAATAGCAATTATGGAGGATGTTATACAAGTAAGAATTTATGATTTAAAAGATAAATGTGCTGATTTTGTTCTGGACTGTTACAAAGGAGATAAAGAGGCATATGATGGTGGATACATATATGAAAAGATAGAAAGCATGAAAGTAAATAACAATCAAATAGTTGCATTTGTATTTAAAATTGATAATCCTACTTATAAAACTGATAGTAATGGAAAGCTACAGTGTATAGAGGCAAGATCAGTAAAACAAAGAATAAGAGATGAGTATGCTTCCAAAATAGATGGATATTTTTTTGATAATTTAATTCATATTTCAGATGATTTAGAGGAAATGCAAAGGACTTTACAAGTATTGAATAAATATAAAGATTATGGTATTGCAGATTATGTAAGAAAAGGTTATCAATCTATAATGGAAAAGGGAGAAGCTGAAGGCGAAAAGCAGGAAAAAAGAACATATATAGAATTATTAAAAGGATTAAGAGATGAAGAGTATGAAAAATAAATATGAAGAAGTAAACAAATATGCTTTAATTTTGGCGGGAGGAAATGGAACAAGATTATGGCCAATTAGTACAGAAAATAGACCAAAACAATTTTTAAATTTATATGAAGAGAATATAATGATAAATGAAACTATAAAAAGAATTGAGCCATTATTTGAATATAAAAATATATTTATTATTATAAATAAGAATCAAGAGAAAATTGCAAATAGATATATAGATTTCAATATTCCAAGGGAAAACATAATATGTGAGCCAATGGCCAAGAATACTGCTATGTGTATTTTTTATGCGACTTTAAAAATAAAGAACTTAAAAGGTAATGGTATAATGACAATACTGTCTTCGGACCATTATATAAAGCAAGAAGAAAGATTACGAGATAATATTGTAGAGGGAATGCAAATAGCAAATTATAATGAAAATATAGTAACTATAGGAATAAAGCCTACATATCCAGCAACAGGATTTGGATATATAAAATATAATTATAATAGTAAGCAAAACTGCAATGTAGTTCAAAATTTTAGAGAAAAACCAAATTATGATAAAGCATTAGAATATTTGAAAAGCGGTAAATATTATTGGAATAGTGGAATCTTTATATGGAATATTGAAACAATATTAAATAATTTTAAGAAATATTTATCAGAATTGTATAAATATAAAGATAAAATTGAAAAAAATGTAAATACACCAAAAGAAGATACAATAATTAAAGAAATTTATAGTAAGATTCAACCTATATCAATAGATAAAGGAATATTAGAAAAATCTAATAATATAAAGATGGTAAAGGGCGAATTTGAATGGATGGATATAGGAAGTATAAATGATTTCTTTAAAATAAAAGCGAGAGATGAAAATAATAATATAAAAATTGGACAGGCAATAGTTCAAGATACAGAAGAAACGAATATCTATAATGAAAACAATAATTGCTTAATGGTTACAATAGGTGTAAAAAATTTAAATATAGTAAATTGTAATGGAGTGATATTAGTAGCGGATAAGGAAAAAATTAATCAATTACCAAAAATAGTAGATGAAATGAAAGAAAATATAAAGTATAAAAAATATATTTAGAGGTGAAAAATGGAATCTGAATATTTTTATGATATTGCTGAAGAAAGAAACATTACTGATTATTTAAGAAATAAAAACAAAAAAACATTATTAATATATTCTCCTACTTCTTTAAAAAAAATAAATATAGAGAACAATCAATTAAAGTTTGAAAATTGGCATAATATTACAAAAGATATTGATTCAATTAATAAGTATATAGAAAATTTAGAAGATATAGAAGAAGTAATAACTTTTGGTGGAGGAAGTACAATAGATATTGGAAAATATCTATCGTATAAAACAGGAATAAAATATACTTGCATTCCTTCAATGCTATCAACTAATTCTTATGCCACAAATAAGGTTGCTTTGATAGATAATGATAAAAAAATAACATTAGAAGCTAAAATGCCAGATAAAATAATTATAGACAATGAAATCTTAAAACTTTCAAAAAACGAAAACCTTTATGGTTTAGCAGATGTACTATCAATTTATACAGCATTATATGATTGGAAGATAGCAAATAAAGATATAAATGAAGAAGTTGACAAGAATATATATGATAGAGCAGATAAGTTACTTTGTGAAGTATTAGATTTTATAAATCATAATTCATTAGAAGATATTGTCGAGAATAATATGAAACTATTTAAGTTTATTGGCATAGCAGGATATATAACCAATTTATATGGAACTGGAAGACCAGAAAGTGGATCAGAACATATAATGGCAAAAGAAATTGAGAGGAGGATAGATATACCGCATGGAATGTCAGTGTCGATAGGAATAATAATTATGACATTATTGCAGAATAGAGAAGTAAATGAAATATTAAATGAAATAAAGAAAATGAACATTTTTGAAAATAGTTATAAATTTGGATTGTCAAAAAATATAATTGAAAGAAGTTTTTTAGAGTTAGAACCTAGAGTTGACAGATATACTATTGTTAATAAGTATAAAGAAGATATAGATTATAGAAAAAAGATTATAAAAGAATTTTTTAAAATAATAGATAAGGAATATAAAATATGTTAATAATAAATGATTTTTTTGTAAGACATAAAGAAGCGGTTTCAAATCAAATGGAGAGTATATCAAAATCTAATAATGGAAAAATAATATCTGCAACAAGATTTATGGGACAAAAAGCATTACAAGAGGAAGATAAGAAAGACAATATCTATGTATATTCTCCTGTAAGATATTTTTTTGAAACAATAAAAGCGATGTTAAATAGTAGAGATGAAATAGTGCATATTTTTGAAGAAGAACCTTGTGTATGGAAAAGAATTTTATTAAATAAAAGTGGAAATCCATTATATGTATCTATGTACAGAAGACCTACTAAAGAATATGCTGAACACTTAAAAAAATATAATAATTTAAGAAAAGTGTTTGTAGAATTGCCAGCTCATAAAAAAATATTAATTGAGAATGGTATAGAAGAAGAAAAAGTAGATGTAACACCTACACCTTCAAAAATCTCAAGAAAAAAGAGTGATAAAAGATATGATCCTGATAATGTAAATATACTATTTGCAAGTTGGAACAATAAAGAAGGCGATGCAGTAAGAGAAAGAGGATTAGAGTTTATATTAAAGTTATTAAAAAACAATCCTAATATTACTCTTACAATACCATTAAGAGATAACGATACAGAAAGTTTTGAAAAAATAGCAAAAGAGCTAAAAGTATGGGATAGAGTTAGTTTATTAGATATTCATAATGATACAAAAAAATTAATTGAACTATTTGATAGCTCTGACTTTGTGGCTTTTGTACCTCAAAAAAGAATTGTAAAGGATGTTCCTAATTCATTAATTGATGGGATAGTAAGGGGAAAACCTGTTATCATATCTGATGTGATAGATTTTTCGGAAGTTGTAAATAATGAAAATATAGGAATTGTATTTCAGAAAGGAGTAGAACCAGGTAGGATAAATATAGATAAAGATACATATTCGACTTTAAGTGAAAATGCATATAGATATTCCGAAATACATTCAATAGAAAATTATTTAGAAGTTATAGAATCAGCATATTATGGACACAAAGAACAAAATATGTTTAGTCAAAATTTAAAAGTAAAAGTTGGTAGAGGGATAATAAGGAAAAGAAGGGAGGATGTTGTTAGAAATGAGAATAGCAATAATCAATACATGGGCAATATCAAATAAGGCAATTGGTGGTACAGAAAGATTTGTGATGGATTTGGCAAATTCATTGGCACATGATAATAATGAAGTAGATGTTTTTATGTTCTCTGGAAAAAGTTATGTGGAAGATTGCGTAAACTATATTAATATAAATTTGTTTAATATGGATGGAGAGGCAGACGAGTATGTAGTTCAAAACTATTTTGGTAATTTTGAAAATGAAGAAGCATATAAGAATTTGGCAGAAAAATTAGAAAACAAAATAGATGTAAGCAAATATGATTTTATACAATTAAATTCATTGTTGTTTTTAGAGGCTTGGAAAGATAAAAAGAGAATTTTTACGATACATACAAATCCTTTTGAATATGAACTTGCTTGGGGAAAAGATTCATATAATAAAATGTTAGAATTAATGAACAGATACAAAGATAATGAGAATACAATATTTGTTGCACCATCAAAGTTTTATGCAAATGAATATAGTAAGTTAACTGATTGTAATATAGAATTTATCCCTCACGCAATAGATATCAAAAGAATACAAACAGAAAAAAACAAAGAAGATATAATTGAACAATATAAATTAAATGAAGAAAAAATTAAAATAATAGTTCCTAGCAGATTAGAACCAATACAAAAACAACCAATGCTCTTATTGGATGCTTGTTGTTTGTTAAATGATGAAGAAAAAGATAGAATACAAATAATTTATACAGGATTGGACAAACAATATGAAAAGTTTGTAAGTGAATTGAAAGAAAAAGCAGAAACCAATAAAATAGACATTAAAATAATAAGATTTGATTATATGGCAGAGGTGTACAAAATAGCAGATATAACAGTTTTGCCAAGTAAATCAGAGAGTTTTGGATACTCGGCTTTGGAATCTTTATCATTGGGAATATATACTATATTGAATGATATTCCTACATTTAATGAGATTGCTAAAGGAAATGAGTATAATTATATTTTTAAAAATAATGCATTAGAATTAAAGGATAAAATAAAAGAAATTGTAAATGGTAGTAATTATTTGAGCAGAATGGTTCCTAGTGATATATGGCAAAAGAGATATGATTTATCAGAGTTTGAAAAATCATATATAAATTTAATAAAATAGTATTTAAATATTAAAAGATATGATATATTTTTGTAGGGGATTTTGAATGGAAAAGAGAGATTTATATGATGAAAACAAAAAATTAACAGGAGAAACAGTTCTTACCGGAGAAACTATTCCTAAAGGAAGATATTATATTACAGTGGTAATTTTTATCCAAAATGAAGCAGGAGAATTTTTGATTCAGAAAAGAGCAGTGAAAAAGGATGGTAAATGGGCTACAACAGGAGGACATCCTGTTTCAGGAGAAAGTAGTAAACAAGGAATTATAACAGAGATAAAAGAAGAGTTAGGAATTGATGTAAAAAGCGAAAATATACAATTATTTAAAACAATAAAAAAAGAAGATGATTTTGTTGACTTATATTATTTAAAAGAAAATGTCAATATAGAAAATATTGTAGTGCAACAAGAAGAAGTTGAAAAAGCAAAATGGGCAAGTATAGAAGAAATAAAAGATATGATACAGAATGATGAGTTTTCAGAAAGTCATATAGAGTTTTTTGAGATGTGTTTAAAATTTTTAAATGAAAAATAATTTAGGAGGTAACAATGGCTGGTACTGGAGTTATTTGTGGATTAGTTTTATTGTTGTTTTTTGGATTGTTGATTATGTTTGAACAAATGGTGGGATTAGCTTTCAATGTGTGGCTGATTGTACTAGTAGTGTATTGCTTATTAGGAATAGGAGCATTTGCTGAAGTAGTAGTTAAATGTATAAAAGATAAAAATTATAAAGAATTAATAATATTTATAATAGGTTTAGTTACATTTGCTTTTATACCATTTGAAAATTTTTATAAGTCAGTATTTGGATATAAATTATACCCTATTATTCATCGATTTGTTGTAGTTGGTATATTATCGTGGATACTATTTACAATTTATTGTAGTAGAAAAGGTGAAAATGGTCAGAAAGATAGCAAGCTATATTCCCAGATAAGAATTTTGGTAAATATGGAGAATATATCGTAGATAAAACAACTTTTGATATAACAGAAGTAATATATGAAAACTTTAAAGGTGGAAAAGATTATAAATAAAAAAAAATAAGATACAAGAAGGAAAAAGTTAAGACTTTAATCGGGGTATTAGCAGTTGTAGTAATTTGTGGAGGAATTATATTTGGAGTAATAAAAAATAAAGCAATAGATGAGTCAAAATCAAATGAGGAAACAACTAGCAATAGTCAAGAAATAAAAAACACTAATCAGTAAAACGTTAAAAAGATAGGAACATATAATGGTGAGTTAAAACAAGGAGCTGAATATATTGATGGACAGTATACATATAGATATATGCAATAATTAGTGAGAAACCTATAGTTTCAATGAGTAAAGTGCTTTTTGTATTCTAAAGCTAAAAAGGTTGATGTAAGTAGTTTTGCTACTTCAAACGCAAAAAAAAATTTGCTTGGATGTTCTCAAATATGAAACTATCAGAAATAGACATTAGCAATTTTGATTTTTCAAGTAATGATGGTGAAAAATTAAAAGATAATATGATGTGTATATTTGTAGATGGAAATTTCGAAAAAATCTATGTAAAAGGTGAAGAAACCAAAACTATGTTGAAATCATACAATAATAAATCTAAAACCTTTGGAGCTAAAAAATTTGAAGGAGAGTTTATAGTAAAGTAGTAAAGGAAGTATTTGACACCAATAAGAGATTATGTTAATATTTATATATAAAAAAAAGAGGAGTAATTATGAATTTGAAAATATTTTTAAACCAATTACATCATCATCGTAGGAGCTTGTAACTATTGCTAAAAGTGGCGTAGGTACAGGCTAAAATTGCTGTGCCTACGATAGTTTAAAAATATTAAGAATAGATATACTTAAAAAGACTATTTGTAGGAAGAAAAATTTCTATAAATAGTCTTTTGATGGTATATCTATTTTTTAATAAAATTAATTTTAAAAATATAAAA
>CANPZM010000001.1 GCA_947589065.1 uncultured Clostridia bacterium | reverse complement strand
AAAGAAAATTAGTAATATTTATGGAAAGGAAAATTAGATGAATAAAATAATTGTAGAAGTTGGTTCAACTTGTACTAAAGTTGACAAGTTTGATGGAAAAATAATCGAAAAATTAGAAGGTAAAACAATACAATTCAAAAAGCATTATAATGAAGATAAAAAGTTAAGAGAAAGTGATATTGTAGAATTAATTTCCAGCATAAACGATTTAAAAAGTATTTCACAAGAGATATATGTATGTGGTACAAGCATTTTTAGAACCTTAAATTATATAGAAAGAGAAGAGTTCCTAAACAGATTTAAAGATGAAACTGGATACGAATTTAATATTATTTCTCAGGAAAAAGAAAATGAACTAACAGTTTTCGGAACAACTAGATTTGTAAAAGATAAGGTATGTGTATTTATAGGTGGAGGTGGTTCTACTGAAATTGCAATTTATGATAATGGAATAAAAGAAAGTGTTAATACAAAAATTGGTGTTATAGATGTAATGCAAAAATTTCCAGATTTAGCAGAAAACTTTGCAACAACAAATCTTGAAACAGTAAAAAAATATATAAAAGGAAAATTAAACTTACCTAAAGAGAAAGCAGATATATTAATATTAGCAGGTGGAGGACATGAAAAATTTGCAAGATACTCTGGGATAAAATATGAAAAAAATACTTTGTATGAAGATAAAGCATCTCCAATTATGATGGATATAGAAACAAGAAAAAGTGAAACAGAAAGATATTACAAGGCAATTTCTTTAGATGAAATAAAAGCAAGAGTAAATGATTCAGATTGGTGGTATGGACAAGAGCGATGAGTGCTTTTGCATTATTAGTTGCAGAAGAAATAGGGGCAAAATATGTAGTCCCAACTGACATAGCAATGGTATATGGAATTTTAGATGAAGGAGTAAATGGTAAATAATATGATACTTTCAACACTATGTTATATAGAAAAAGATAAAAAATACTTAATGTTACATAGAACCAAAAAGAAAAATGATATAAATAAAGATAAATGGTTAGGAATAGGTGGAAAATTTGAAGATGGAGAAAGTCCAGAAGAATGTATTATAAGAGAAGTAAAAGAAGAAACAGGACTTACACTTAATACATATAAATTGAGATGCATAGTAACTTACGTATCTACAAATTGGGAAACAGAATATATGTATATATTTACTTCAAATGATTTTACAGGAGAATTAATGGAATGCAACGAAGGAGATTTACAATGGGTTCGAAAAGATAGAGTTACAGAATTAAATACATGGGAAGGCGATAAAATATTTATAGAGAAAATTCAAAAAGATAATAATTTTTTTACAGTAAAATTTAATTATGATGGAGATAAACTATTAAAATATGATTTAAAAGAATATTAAAAATATTATAAATAGCAAGTATTCTGTTATAAAAACATCTAACAAAAATCTAACCAAAGTAAAAATAATTTACAAAAAATCCTTAAAATTTGAAAACATTATTATTACTAAAATTAACTAAAAAAGTATCAAAATTTACTAGAATTTTAAGGCTTTAAAGTTACTTAACTAATCATAAAAAATCTCAAAAGATTTTTACATGAAAACATGTGGAGTGTGTGGCAATTCTTAAGATTAAATAGATTGTATTTTAAATAGTGAATTTCAGTTAATTGTAAACATATTAAATTTTGTTTTTAAAATTGCTAAGTTAAATTTAGGAATTTATAAATACATAATAAAATATGAGGTGGTGAAATTGAAATATACGTATAATAAATTGGTAAGAGATAAAGTAGCGGAAAATATTAATTCAGAAGAAGGAAAAAAGTGTAATTTAAACAGTTTAATTATGAATCCAAAAGTAGATAATGAAAAACTAAGTTATACGAAAAGCCAAAGCTATATTGGAGAAATTGTTGAAGTTAAAATAGATAGAAAAATGGGTTCAAAGCATCCGAAACATGGATTTATATATCCAGTAAATTATGGATTTGTGCCTAATACAATTAGTAGTGATGGAGAAGAATTAGATTGTTATGTATTAGGAGTGTTTGAACCAATAGATTCTTTTGTTGGAAAATGTATTGCAATTATACATAGATTAAATGATAATGATGATAAATTAATTATTGTTCCAGATGGTAAATCATATACTAATGAGCAAATAAATGCATTAGTAGAATTTCAAGAACGATTTTTTGAAATTGAGATATTAAGATAGGAGATAAAATGTAAATGAAAATATTAATTGGAACAGTTAATCCAGGAAAAATATTTTGAAAAGATAGAATTAGAAGGAGTGCCAGTAAATTCAGACGTTGGAGCACAGCCAGTGGATGAAGAAATAATTAAAGTGGCTAAAAATAGAGTTAATAATTTAAAAAAATATGCGAAAGAAAATAAAATAGAAGCGGATTTTTATATATCGAGTGAAGCAGGAATTACAAATTTGTTTGGAGAATGGATAGACGTAAATTGTGCTGTTGTAGAATCAAAAGATGGATTACAAAGTGTAGGATTAAGTCAAGGGTTTCCAGTTCCAGATAAATATATAAATGAGATAAAGGAAACTGAACTTGGAAAAGTTATGGATAAAATATTTAGTGGAAAAGAGTTAGGTAAGGGAAAAGGTGGAATTAGTTTCTTAACTAAGAATGAAGTTACGAGAATTGATTTAACCAGAAATGCTTTTGTGATGGCTTTGACTAAACATATAAATGGTGAAATATGGAAATAGGTAATGAATTATAAAAAATAATTAATAAGAAGGAATAAGTATGATAGAAATAAAAAATGTAAGTCAATCATATACAAAAAATAATAAAGTGATTGATAATATGAATTTAAAAATTGAAGATGGAATTGTTTTTGGTGTTATAGGACCTAATGGAGCTGGAAAGACTACTACCATAAATATGATAACTGGAATTCTTGGAATGGACGAAGGTGATATATTTATAGATGGTAAAAGTATACAAAAAAACCCTATTGAAGCAAAGAAGAATTTTGGATTTGTTCCAGATACACCAGAAATTTTTGAAAAATTAACAGGCCTTGAATATCTTAATTTAATTGGAGATGTATATGGAGTAAAGTCTAAAGAAAGATTGGAAAAGATAGACAAGCTCTCAAAGGAATTTGGAATATTTGAGGATTTGAAGGAAAGAATCCAAACTTATTCTCATGGAATGAAACAAAAATTACTTATAATAAGTGTGTTAATACACAGCCCTAAGAATTGGATACTAGATGAACCATTAACTGGTTTAGATCCGAAATCGTCATATTTATTAAAAAAATTAATGAGAGAACATGCAAATAAAGGAAATGTAGTCTTTTTCTCAACACATGTTTTAGAAGTAGCAGAGAAAATATGTGACAAAATAGCTATTATTGATAAGGGAAAAATTATTTATGTTGGTACAATAGAAGAACTAAAGAAAAATTCAAAAACTAATACTTCTTTAGAGGAATCTTTTTTAAAGATAACTGATAGATAGGAGGAAAAGTGAAAAGTTTAACTAGTACGGTAATTAAAAATTCTAAAAGACAGGAATTGACTAATACAAATAAATTTTTATCTGTTTTTTCATTTATCATAGTTGCAAGTTTTTTAAGTGTCATAATGATAGTATTTAGTATAATGTCAATAACCAGATTAAAAGAATATGAACAGGCATATGCTTTTGTAAATATTTTATTCCTAATGAATTTCTTAATTCTTTTTTCTGAAAGTATATTTCATAGTTTAAATACTTTATATTTTTCAAAAGACTTAAATATATTTTTACGTTTACCAATAAAATCGAATGACTTAATTAGTGCAAAATTAAAAGATATGATAATTTCTCAATATGAAATGGAAATTTTAATGCTTGCAATTCCAGCAATTGTGTATGGACTATTGATGAATGTGTCAATTCAATTTTATATATACTTATTGGTAATTTTATTAATATTACCAATAATTCCAATTGTAATAACTAGTTTGATAGTTGCCATAGTCATGAGAATAACTCATTTTATTAAAAATAAAAGTAAAGTAATGTATATTGCAATAATTGTATCACTTCTAATTTTAGGAATAATATTAGGAGAATTTAATGGAGAATCAAATTCAATATCAACATCAGCATTTGAAAATTTAATATTACAGGCTAATGGTCTGGCGCAAGAAATTGCAGATTCATTTATTTTGATTAAACCAATTATGAATACATTATTAAATTATAATAATATAGAGGGATTAAAAAACTTATTAATTTATATAGCTGAATCTTTTGCTATATATGAACTTGGTGTTTGGTTAATGTCAAAAATCTATTTAAAAGGTGCAATTGGAACAATTGACAATGGACAAAAGAATAAAAAGAAAGTAAAGGCTCTTACAGAAGGTGATGTAAAAGAAAATAATAAAATAAAATCTTATTTAAAAAAAGAAATAAAAATTACTACAAGATCACCAATTTTTTTAATCCAATGCATAATTATGCCAATAATGTATCCAATTATAGTAGCGTTTTTAGTAATTTCTATATTAAATTTTGCACAAAAAATAAGACCAGATGTAATAAGTGGATTAGTGCAAAATTTAAATAATGGAGTTGGGTATGTAAGCTTTTTTGCTTTTGCACAAGGATTTTTTATGCTTAATTTTAGTTCTATAATTGCTGTTTCTAAGGAAGGAAGAAGCGCAATATTACTAAAAAGCTTGCCAATTAAATTGGAAAGCCAATTTAGACTTAAAGTTATGATTGGTATAGTAGTTAATTCAATAACTATTTTTATAATGTGTTATGGGTATTACTACTTTTTTAAAAATTTATTTTTTACGATTATGATGCTTATAAGTTTAGAATTATTGAATGCTTTTGGAGAAAAATGGAAATTACTTGTGGATTTAGATAATCCACAGATTAATTGGAATACGGAATATACTATGATGAAGCAAAATACAAATGTGATGTATGGACTATTTTATACAATTGTTGTAATAATTCTTATAGTGATTGCTGGAACAATTTTGAGAACAACATTACGAACTAGTATTTTGTTAATGGCTATTTTAATTTATATTAATTTTAAAATTGATAAATTTGTGCATTCTAATTCTCAAAAAATATTTAAAAAGCTTTTTTAGTCGAATTATACAGATTGACTTTATAATTTAGAGAGGAATTTAATTAAATATGAATGAACAAAGTAATTTAATGTTTAAGGCTCGTGGAAATATAAAATTAGTTTTTCCTACAGAAAAATATAAGACGCAAGTAGAAGAATATCTAAGAGAACATTATGAAAATGGGGAATATTCTTTAAATGGTGTGGGTGGTCTTGATAGGATAAAAGACTTTGATAAGTGGCTAATTAAAGTAAGAAATGATATTAGAGAAGAAACTTGTGGCGAAGGAAAATGTCCAGCAACATTATTTTTAGCTATAAGAAATGATGATGAAAAATTGATTGGAATGCTACAGATTAGGCATTATTTGACAGAACGATTATTAAAAGATTGTGGACATATTGGGGATGGAGTGCGCCCTTCTGAAAGAAGAAAAGGATATGCAACAGAAATGATAAGACTTGCATTAGAAGAATGTAAAAAAATGAATATAGAAAAAGTATTAATGGTTTGTCATAAAGATAATATAGGATCTAAAAAGAGTATTATAAATAATGGTGGAATTTTAGAAAATGAAGCCTTAGACGAAAATGGAAAAATATATCAAAGATATTGGATAAATTTATAAAAAAATTGTTAATAACTTTTATTGACAGAATTGCTGAAAGAATTAAATTATTTTATGTTAAGAACAAATTTAATACTAATAAAATTACTATAAATAGCTTAAAGGAAACTTCTATTAAAATTTAAGATTGGTATAACATATGTAATACAAAAAATATATAATTGTAAAAAAAATGTAGAAAATAAATAGTATAATGTTATTATAAATAATTAGGGAAATTAGTGTAATGGAAGAGTTAAGAAAAGCTATTTTAGCTGAATTAAAAATAACTAAATTTGATGAGAAACTACTAAATGGTAGAACTCCTTTTATGAAGAAGTATAGTAGATTGAATAATTTAGTAGATTTTTTAAATTTAGTTTATGAAATACAAGATGAGAGCAAATTGCAAGATATATTATCTGAATTACAAAAATTAAATGAAGAGCACCAACTTGATGAAATAAAGGATATTGACTTAGAAAAAGAACTAAAAGATGAATATACATTAGAGTATAATGCTACAGCAACTAAGTATGGAAATTTATCAGATGAAGAATTAGAAAATATTGAAGGTATTGAAACTTCATATCAATATGGAAAAAGATTTATATTACTAAATGGTGCACCATTTAGATTTACTGGAAGGTCTATTAGAGGAAATGGAATAAATGTATTAACTGATCCTAATTTTAAAGAAGAAAAATTAGGTTCTTTAATAAGTAATGAAAGAATAAATAGATGGGGAAGAAATTCAGAATTTGATGTTTTTGATGATTTGACACAAGATAACTTTGTTGCTTTTGGAGGAACGGATGCAACACGTGATTTGAGCGAAGATGAAATTATATCTCCAGAAATTTTTCAAAATGCAATAACTAGATCTGGAAGGGGTAGTCATACATCAATTTATTTTAAGGGAAGTAGAAGTGCATCAGCATCTTTGGTTCCTTTAGAATATGCAATGGATTATGATAAAAATCGTGAAGAAAATGAGAAGTGGATTCCTTATGATACAGTATATGTTTTAAATAGTGATGTATATGCGGAACAATTAGAAAAACGTATAAAGCATGGAAAAAGTATATGTACACAAGATGTAGTTGAAGATTTTTCTAAGAGTGCAGATCCGGAAATTTTATTTGATTTATTGTCTTCAACTTATATACCTAATGAAGAAAAGAGAGAATTTTTAACTGAAGAGATTTCTAATCAGGAGGCTGTATTAGATTTTTGTAGTAAGACCGAATTTAGTAAATGTGATAATGTAGATAATTTGCGTTATATAAAAACTATAATTGATTATTTAAAAGAAGGAAAAACTATAAATTATCAATTGGTTTTAGAGCTTGAAAAAAAATGTGATGATAGATTACATGAATTAGCTGGCATGAAAGAAATTTCTACGTCTACATTAGTTGAAAAAATTAATCATGAATTACATGAAGAGAAAAATATTGATTCTAAAGCTATAATGATGGAATTTATAGATGATGAAATAAAAAAGTCAAAAGAAAAGGAAACATTTGTTGTATCTGATAAGAACTTAGAGGATTATAGAGAAGAACATTTGGAACAAATTGAAAATGAAAAGAACGAAGAACAGATGCAAAGAGATGCTTTGGCAGAACAAATTGAAAAATATGCTGAAAATATAAGACATAGACAAAATAAAGTAAATGGAATTTGTGATTTATTGGGTATGGAAAAAAATGGAGATGATTTATCAGAAGTTGCATATACCATTTCAAAAATGTCTCAATTATGTCGTAGTGATGATGAAAAATCTGCAGAGGCTAGGCAAATTGTTGTTGAAAAAATAATTAATAATAGTGATTTTGAGTCTTCTATGGATGACTGGAAAAGGTCACAAAATGAGAAATTCAACAAAGATTTACAAACTAAAATACAATTATTAATTAAAGATTCAGAAAAACAGAAAATACAAGAGCAAATTGATTCAATTGATTCACAAAAGATAGGAGTACTTGGAAGAATATTTGGGCAGAAAAAATATTATGATCTGTTAAGATATAATTTGGAATTTCAAAAAAATAATATTGATACAAGTGAAAGAAATGAAAAAAGTATTGTAGATTTAATGGAATATGCTAAAGGAAATGGAATGACGCAAAGTGTAAGAGATTTTCTTCAAAAATATCATGATTGTGGAATTCAAATAAAAGAAGAAGATAAGGAAAACCTAGAAAATGTTCTTGAACAGCCAGTAAGAGAAAAAGAAGTTTATCCTATGCCTAAAGTCGGTATTTTTGGATATAGAAAAAAGATATTGGAAATGAATTCATATTATGGAAATCCAGGAAATATGACATTTGATGACTCTGTTGTAACACTAAAAAAATATCAAACTAAACCAATTAAACAAGATTTGAGATCATATGTTAATAGGGTATGGAATGATGTAAGTTTAGCTTTACCTCAAGAAGAGAAACAAATGAATGAAGATATGAATAAAGAAATGTAAAATATTTATGTAGGAAATAATATATATAAGAATATTTTAGCACAATAATTGTAGAAAAAAGTTAATGCTTGACCTTTGAAAAGTTATGAATTAATTAAAGGGTAGTAATTTTAAAATGCGAAAATTATTAGGCAAACACTTGAAAATTATGTTAACTTAGCATATAATATTAAGGAATATATTTTTATATTAATTGAAGGTATTTATATCTTCAAAATTAATCAAAATAATTTTACAGGAAGGAGTATTAAAAGATGACAAATGGGGTTAGGTATTTGAGTTCAAATGATAAATTGGACTCACGGACAACAGAGAACATGGGAAGCAATAATCCCACAGATAGTGATGAAGGAGGTAATCCTAATAAGAGAAGATTAAATATTCGCAAAATTAGATTGGTACATGTGTTATTATTTATCTTATTTATGGAAGTTTTTGTTTTTGGAATAATTTTACCATTGTTTAAAAAGAAACCTGAATTAATAACGTATGATAAACTTGTAAATTATATACAAAGTGATTCAGTATCTAAATTAGATATTTCTGAAGATGAGGTATCTATTGTATTAAATGATGGTAAAGAGGCAAAAGCGGAAATTCCAAGCAAAGATAGTTTTATGGAATTTATTCAGCGGAAGATTGAAAATGGAGCTGAAATAGAAATTAATGCTGTTAAATCTGATGTAGGTGCGGCTGATACGATCTTTAATTTAATCAGTTTATTATTACCAGTTTTATGGATTGTATTTCTTTTTAAAATGCTAAAAAGGTCATCTAAGACGCTTGAAAGTAGTTTGGGAGGAGTGCTAGGTGATAATATAAAAATTGAACCAGTTACTTCTAAAGTTACTTTCGAAGATGTTGCAGGTCTAGATGAGGAAAAAGAGCAGTTTGAAGAAATTGTAGATTTTTTAAAAAATCCATATGTGTATCAGCTGATGGGTGCAAGACCACCAAAAGGCATTATTGTCAATGGAGAACCTGGAACAGGAAAAACTCTTCTTGCAAAAGCAATTGCAGGGGAAGCTAATGTTCCATTCTTTTATGAGAGTGGTTCAAATTTTGATAATAAGTTTGTCGGAGTTGGTGCTGACAAAGTTAGAAAACTTTTTGAAATTGCTAAAAAATCTGCCCCTTGTATTATTTTTATTGATGAGATTGATTCAATTGCTCGCGATAGGTATAGTGGTCAGTCGTATAGTGAACAGACTTTAAATCAGTTACTTGCTGAAATTGATGGATTTACAAGTGTAGATAATGTTATTGTTATCGCATCTACAAACCATCTTGAGGTTTTAGACTCTGCAATAACAAGGCGTGGAAGATTTGATAGACACATTTATATTCCAATGCCGGATATTGTAGCAAGAGAAAAAATTCTCAGGGTTCATGCAAGAAATAAAGTTTTTTCTGAAGATGTAATATTAAGTGAAATTGCTAAAAGAACTATTGGCTTTTGTGGGGCTGATTTGGAATGCGTTCTCAATGAAGCTGCTATATTAGCCGTGAATAGAGAAAAAGGATATATTTCTATGTCAGAAATAGATGAAGCAATTGCACGAGTAAGGATTGGTATTCAGAAAAAATCTAAAAAGATTGTAGAGTCAGATAAAAAATTGACTGCGGTTCATGAAGCGGGTCATGCTATTGTTTCAGCTATTGTAAAACCCGAAACTGCTAATTTAGGAATCTCTATAGTACCACGTGGAAAAGCTGGTGGATATAACTTGTTTGAATCGTCTGATAGTGAATATTTAAGAAAATCTGATATTGAAAAGGAAATTCAAGTTTGCTATGGAGGACGGGCAGCTGAAGAAGTAATATTCAACGATGTTTCTAGTGGAGCAAGTAATGATTTAGAAGTTGCAAGTAAATTGGTATTACAAATGGTAGGAAGATATGCTATGGCTGGTTCTTATATGGTAAAAGTTTCAGGAGAAATATCATATAACAAAAATATAGATACCTCTGCTATGGAAAAAGCTGAAAAAATATGTAGCGAATTGTATGAGAGTACAAAAAAGATAATAGATAGCAATAAACAAATTTTGATGAAGCTTTCATCAATTCTTTGCGAGAAAGAACAACTTTCAGCAGATGAGGTACAGTCATTTTTTAAAGAAAATTTAAATATATAAAGTCTATGTAGTATTTTGATTATTAAAAGCGTTATTTCCTAAATGTTTTTGGGGAATAACGTTTTAATTTTTCCTTAAAAATATGATATTAATTTTTAAAAAATTTCTTTATTTGGTTATTCTAATATGATAATATTATAGTGTATTAATTAAAAAGTCTGAAATGTTTTAGATATGATTAAAATTTATAAAAAATTTTTGCATGCAAAAAAGATTTTCAATTTTTATGTAATTTAGAAAGGATTATATAATAATGGAAAAAATTATTATAGAAGTAGGTTCTACTGTAACAAAAATTGACAAATATGATGGAAAGAATATTGAGCGTTTGGAAACATATTGCATAAGTTTTAAGAAAAATTTTAAAGAAAAAAATAGATTAAATATTGATGATGTCAAAAAATTAATTTATAAGGTGCAACAAATTCAAAAAAAATTTAATAATGTTTATGTATGTGGAACAAGTATTTTTAGAAACTTATTGGATAATCAGAAAAAAGAATTTTTAAACTTGTTTAAAAATGAAACTGGCTTAAATTTTGAAATTATTTCACAAGAAAGAGAAAATGAACTTACTGTGTATGGAGCGACTCAAAATGTAAATAAAAAAGTAGCAGTATTTGTTGGAGGTGGTGGTTCAACAGAAATTGCTATATTTGATAAAAAAATAAAAGAAATGGTAAATACAAAGTTTGGTGTAATAGATGTTATGAATTTGTTTCCTGATCTTGCAGAAGATTTGCCTCATACTACTTTAGAAGAAGTGAAACAAGTTGTAAAGTATAAGTTAAATATTCCTAAGACTAAAGCAGACATTTTAATATTGGCTGGTGGTGGACATAAATTTTTTGCATTAAATTCAGGATTTAAATATGTTAAAAACACATTATATAATGATTACAATCAACCAATAATGATGGATATAGAAACACGTATTAAAGATTCTAAGAGATATTATGAAGAAATATCGTTAGATAATATTAAAAATAGAGTAGATGATCCAGAATGGTGGTATGCGACACGTGCTATGGTTTCTTTTGTATTAGTAGTTGCTGAAGAAATGGGAGCAAAGTATATTATTCCAACAGATGTATCCATGGTGTATGGTTTGCTTGAATAATTATAACCAAAAGTTGCTTAATATATATTGTTTAAAGGAGAATATGAATGTTATCAATTACAGAAATAAAGAGACATTTACCTCAAAAATTTGTTGAAAATTTGTATGATAATTATTCACCTATTACTGTTGACAAAATTTTATTAGGAATGACTGATGATAGATATGTAACACTTAGAGTGAATACATTAAAATATGATATACAGAATTTAATGAAAGATTTTAAAGAACTTAATATAAAATTTGAAAGAGTTCCATGGTATAATGATGCATTAATAATTAAAAATGCACGAGAAAAAGATATTCAAAAATTAGAATTATATAAAAATGGGTATTTGTATATTCAAAGTTTATCTAGTATGATTCCTCCATTAGTATTAGCTCCTAAACCTGGGGAAATGGCTTTAGATATGACTGCTGCACCAGGAAGTAAATCTACTCAAATGGCATGTTTAATGGAAAATAAAGGGTATATTTTAGCAAATGAATTAGACAAGATTAGAGTAGAAAAATTAAAATATAATGTTGAAATGCAAGGTGCAAGCATTATTGAAGTAATGAATGGAAGGGGAGAAAAGTTAGGAGAAAATTTTGAACAGAAATTTGATAAAGTGTTATTAGATACGCCATGTAGTGGTGAAGGACGTTTTATTGCAACTAAACCAATGAGTTATAAAAATTGGTCTGAAAAGACAATCAATGACTTAACTAAAATGCAAAAAAAATTATTTGCAAGTGCTTGTAAAGCTTTAAAAAGTGGAGGAGAACTAGTATATTCTACTTGCACAATAAATAAACAGGAAAATGAATTTATTTTAGATTGGGCATTAAATAATTTTGATTTGAAGTTAGTAAACATTGATATTGATATAAAAAATGCAATTAATGGAGATAATAGTGGATTAAATAGAACAATTGATAAGTCAATTAAAATTTTACCGTCAAAATATATGGAAGGATTTTTTGTTTCTAAATTTATTAATAATAGCGGATAAAAAATTTTTATATAACGAAAAATAATATAAAATACGTAATGTTTATAAAGAAGGAAGATGATTTGTTTGCAAAATACTAAAGATGTTATAGATATAAAAAAATTATATGGAAAATGTTGTACTGCCAATAAAGATGAAATTTTAAAAGATTATAAGACAGATGAGAAAAATGGACTTTCTAGCCAGGCAGTAATGGAAAATCAGAAAAATTATGGAAAAAATGAAGTAAAAAAGGCAAAAGATAAAAAATGGTATTATTATTTTACACAAAGTTTATTTAGTCCGTTTAATAGTATATTGTTAGGAATTATTGTAATCTTATTTTACACAGATGTTTTTTTACCAGAGAATCCTAGTTTTGCTAATATTATTGTTATTATTACATTAGTTATAGTTAGTACAACTTTGGAATTTACACAAGAGTATAAATCAAATAAGGCAGCTTCAAAGCTAAAAGAATTAGTTCAGACTACGGCTGCTGTTATAAGAGATGGAAAAAAGATTGATATTCCTATAAAAGATGTAACAATAGGAGATATTGTTGCTCTTTCTGCAGGAAGTATGATACCTGCAGATTTAAGAATTATTGAATCAAAGGATTTATATGTAGGACAATCTTCGCTAACAGGAGAATCTGATTTAATTAAAAAAAATAGTATATCAGAAGTAAATATGGATGACATTGAAAGCATTACAGATTTAGATACGATTTGTTTTATGGGTACGAATGTAGTTTCTGGTAGTGCAATAGGTGTTGTTGTAAAAATAGCAGATAATACTTATTTTGGAAAAATAGCACATACCCTTAATTTGGGTAAACCTAAGACTGCTTTTGAAAGAAACATTGAAAATATAAGTAAATTGTTAATTCGTTTTATGGTTGTAGCAATTCCTATTATATTTTTAGTGAATGCATGGAAACATGATTTATTAGTTGCATTTACTTTTGCAGTTGCGGTTGCAATTACAATTACACCATTATTATTACCAGTAATTTTATCTTCTTGTTTATCAAAGGGTGCTATTAGGATGTCAAAGAAAAAAACAATTGTAAAAAAGCTAGATTCCATTCAAAGTTTTGGCTCAATGAATATTTTGTGCACTGATAAAACAGGAACCTTAACAGAAGATAAAATTGTTCTTGAAAAATACTTAAATGCATCAGGTGTTACTGATGAATCAATTTTAAAATATGCTTTTCTAAATGCTACATTTCAAACTGGATTAAAAGGAAATATAGATGATGCAATTATAAAACGTGCAGATAATAATGGTATTTCTGATTTAGCTCAGAATTATAAAAAAATTGATGAAATTCCGTTTGATTTTTCGCGTAGAAGATTATCTGTTATAGTACAAGATGAAAGCAATGAAATTTGCATGATAACTAAAGGTGCTATTGAAGAAATATTATCAATTTGTACAAAAGTAAAAATTAATAATAAAGTAGAAGAAATAACAGGAAAAATTAGACAAAATGTTTTAAATATTAGTAAAGAACTTAATAAATTGGGGTTAAGAGTTATTGGATTATGTGAAAAGAAAGAATTTAATGATAGTGCAAATTTTTCCGTAGATGAAGAAAAAAATATGATATTTTTGGGATTTGTTGGTTTCTTAGATCCACCTAAAGCATCTGCCAAAGAATCTATTGAAAAATTAAATAAATTAGGAATTAGAGTCATTGTATTAACAGGTGATAATGTATATGTAACAAAGGCAATTTGTGATAAAGTTAATATAAATACAAGAAATATTATAGAAGGTTCTAAAATAGATAAATTAACAGATAGGGGTGTCCAAAAATTACTTAGAGATAATAATATATTTGCAAAATTGTCTCCAATTCAGAAGGCAAGGATTGTTAGAATATTAAAAGAAAGTGGTAATGTAGTTGGATATATGGGAGATGGAATAAATGATAGTCCATCATTACTAAATTCAGATGTTGGAATATCTGTAGATACAGCTGTTGATATTGCGAAAGAATCTGCAGATGTAATTTTACTTGAAAAAGATTTAAATGTTTTATTAGACGGAGTAGATGAAGGAAGACGTACATTTGCAAATTTATTAAAATATATTAAATTATCTACGAGTTTTAATTTTGGTGAGGTAATATCAGGAATTATAGCATGTATATTTTTACCATTCTTGCCAGAAACACCAATTCAACTTTTAGTTGAAGGTCTATTGTATGATTTTGGACAAATGACTTTACCTTTTGATAATGTTGATAAAGAAGCTTTACAGAAACCCAAAAAATTCGATGTAAAAAGTTTAAAGAATTTTATGGTATTTATGGGACCGATTAGTTCTGCTTTTGATTTAATTATATTTTCTGGAATGTGGTTTGCTTTGGGAATAAGAGATGTGGCTACATTTCAAACTGTCTGGTTTTCATATAGTATAGTATCAAACTTAGCTGGTATGCATATAATTAGAACTACTAAAATTCCTTTTGTACAGAGTAATGCTAATAAGATGGTGTATTTGTCATCAATATTATTATCAATTATTGGTATAGCTGTTCCATTTACTTTTTTAGGGAAAATACTTGGTTTTGTTCCAATAACGTTTGAGTACATTGTTCTAATCTTGACTGTAACAATTTTATATTGTTTTATTGCAATGATTGCGAAAAAGATATATATTAAGAAATATCATGAATGGATTTAGAAGAGTGAAAAAAAGGAGTACAAAAATTAATTTTTTTGTACTCCTTTTTACATAATAGGATATTATATTGCACATCTATTAACAAAATTTTAACTCTTTTTAGATGGTTTATTAATTGTATAAGTTATAGCACCATCACTTTCTAAAAACATTCTTGAATCATTTGTATTATTATATTTAATTGGATCTTCATCAAATGATTGAGAATCATTTACAAATGATGATTCTGAAGCTTCTTGAGTTGTAGCAGTATCATAATATTTTGAAAAATTAAATTGTTTTGAATGATGTTTTTCTTTATGTTTTGATTCAATAAAATCAAGTTTTCCTTTACCAACAAGCATTTTTCCTTTTATATCTCTAGTTTTATATATAATTGCTTTGAATTTTTGTGATTGTACTTTTCCGGCTTGGAAGTTTGCTTTATAACCCCAAGCGATATCTTTGTATTTTTTATCATATTGAACATCGCCAGTATTATAATCCATTTTAAATAACCAATCACGTTTATCACCGAATTCTTTTGACCACCATTCATTATCTTCTGGGGTATTATTACCAAATACTATTTTTGTTGTGCAGTTTGCAAGTATAGTTTGTCTATAATTTTGTGAATTTGTTAAATTAGTATTAGTTCCAAACTGTGATAAGTTTTGGGCAGATATAATTAAACCAACTCTGTATTTTCTAAATAGTGTGAAGAAATCTTCTGTGGCTTTACATACAAATGGAGGAAATTCATCAATATATAAGAAATGTGGTAATCTTGATTTTTCAATACCTGGTCTAGATATTATAGAATGTTGCATTAATAGAAGAGTAAATAAACCAAAAGCTTTATTTACAGATGCTCCTAAATCACCACGTCTTGTACAAATTAATGTTATTTCACCATTTTTTAAAGCATTATCAAAGTTAATATTATTTGTTCTATTACATAAAATATTTCTTACACCAGGAAAACGAAGTAGATTTTCTAGTTGAGCACTGGCTGCTTGTAATGATTTCCTAGTATCATTATAGCCTTGAGAATTTGCATAAAAATTGTTTTTGAAATAGGTAAGTAGAATTTTATATTTTTCTGCAAGTTCTGGAAGTTTTTTCATTTTTTCGCAAAATTGCTCTACAAGTTCAAAATTATTTAACATCATTAGCAAATCTTCAAGATTAGGTAATGTTCCATTGTGAGTTTTTGGATATACTTCTTTTAATAGTAATGACAAGTTTTCAATTGCTTGTGTTGTAATGTTTTGCATATAAGCTTGTTGTGTAGTAACTTCATTTGTATCATACATTCTTTTAAGTACGGCTGATATTGCTAAAGATGTTTTTACTGGATCATCAAATATGAAAGGATTTAAACCAATGGAATTCATATCATTTGGATCCACTAAATTATATTTCATTTCATAATTATCTAATACTTCAATTATATGTGAAATTGACTCATAATCGGGTGCAATATATGTAAGACCTAAATCTTTAAATACAGTTTGATTACTTGAAGAATAGTATATTAATTTATGCAAATATGTATTAAATAATTTTTCTTTTCCGGGTCGAATTTCTAACATATTTAATGAAAAATGTTCATTTATATATTCATTAGAAAATGGTTCTCTAATTGAAGCTATTCCTGTTTTTAATGCCGCAAATCCAAGTTCCTTAGAAGCTTCTTTGAAAAAGAATTTTTTCTCAATGTCACGAGCAATCATTGGCTCAAATGCCATTGTTGTTTTTCCTGAACCAGAAACACCAACAATTAGTGTAGCCTCAAATCTTCTAGATTCGGGTGTTTTTATTATTTTACCTTTTTCTATATCTCTACATATAAGCATTTCACATGTATATGGTCCAACTGCTTCACTAGGAGCCTCAAGAGAAATACCATTATAATCAGCAACTGAATCTCTTATGTCTTTAGTATCTGCATATGTTAAAAGCATTTTCTTTATAACAGGTAGAATCGTGATTACTGGTAAGTAACATGCGATTGCCATGAAAGCGGGTTTTATCAGATCCATAAATTGAGTAACTATTCCTACATAATTTGGTAACATGAATAGTAAGAACCATAATGCTTGATTAACCCATTGCATTGCCATAGATAGACCTATTATATATAAAGCTATGTAATATAACTTAAACATAGAAAATTTTTGAACATCATCTACTGCAAATTTTGAAGCAGCACCAAATAAAAAAGCAAATACAGGGCACGCATATGCAAGAGTATACATGAAAGGTCCCCAGTATGAAACTGATACTCCAAAGAAAATTAAAAAAATCATTTCAAAAAGTCTATCAATACAGATATATGCAGTTGCTAGAGTTAATATATAGGTGAAAAAAGTGTTTCTATCAGTTTTTAAGATTTTTAAGAATTTATCTACATTTTTTCCTATAAAACTACCAATTGACTTTAACAAAATATTTCCTCTCTTTCACATAAATTTACAATTCTATTATCCTACAAAAAGGCGAAAAAAACAATACTTTTTGAAAAAATAGTACGAAAAATATAGTAAAAAATTACATTTAAAATATAAAAAATAAAATACTTGCAATAATTCCTTAATATAAATATAATGTATATATTTATA
This sequence comes from uncultured Clostridia bacterium, assembly GCA_947589065.1. Taxonomy (GTDB): domain Bacteria; phylum Bacillota; class Clostridia; order TANB77; family CAG-508; genus UMGS1994. Next base: position 53,871 of record CANPZM010000001.1, on the reverse strand, counting down.
GAAAGGATTTTTATATGCGAGAAAAAACAGAAAAGAAAAACAAGTTTAGAAAAGAAACATTTTTACAGGGAGTGTTAGTTTTAATATTTTCACAAGTATTGATAAAAATATTAGGATTAGTTCAAACATTATATTTGACAAATAGAAAGGGATTTGGAGATACAGGTAATGCTTTATATATGGGGAGCTATCAGATATATGCATTATTGCTTTCTATTTCATCAATTGGAATTCCAAATGCAATTTCAAAATTAATTTCGGAAAGAGTGGCAATTGGAGATAATGAAGGAGCTCATAGAGTATTTAAAATTGCAATTTTAACTTTTGGGCTAATAGGAATGTGTGGAACATTATTCTTATTTTTGGGTGCAAGTTATATTTCAAATGTATGGTTAGAAATTCCTGAATCTAAGATAACTCTTATGATATTGTCTCCTGGAGTATTTTTTGTTGCTGTTTCATCTGTATTTAGAGGATATTTTAATGGTAGAGAACAGATGAGAGCTACAGCTAATTCACAAAGTTTTGAACAATTTTGGAAAACAATACTTACAATTATATTTGTAGAAATTGCTGTAATTATATCAAGTTTAAATACTGTTTATATGGCTGCTGCAGCTACTGCTGCTACAACAACAGCAATATTATTTAGTACATATTATTTATATAGGTATTATATAAAAGAAAAGAAACTTATACCTGTAAAGAATGCACCAGGAGTAAAAAAAGAAAATAGAACGTTTAAGAGTATAGTGAAGACAATATTATGGATTGCGATTCCAATTTCATTTGCTTCAATATTATCTTCTTTTAATAAATTAGTTGATTCAATGACTGTTGTTAGAATTTTGAAACCGATATTAGGTGAAGAAACAGCTAAAATTAAGTATGGTATATTGAGTGCTAAAGTAGATGTCTTAACATCATTACCTCTTGCTCTTAATATTGCCTTTGCTACAGCTTTGGTCCCTGCAATCTCAGCTGCTAATGCAAAAAAAGATCAAGATACTATTAATAAAAGAATATCTTTTTCTTTATTAATAAGTTTATTAATAGGTTTACCTTGTACAATTGGAATGTTTTTATATGCAAAGGAGATACTATTATTATTGTTTCCTCAAGCAAGTGATGGCGGAGTAGTACTAGCTGTATCAGCTTTCACTATTATTTTTACTATATTGGCTCAAACTTTACAAGGTGTATTACATGGTTTTGGAGATGTAAAAACTCCTACAATAGCTTTAGGTTTAGGAGTTATTATAAAGGCAATTTTAAATATTATTTTAATTCCAATTGCTGGTATATATGAGGTTGGAGCTGCAATTGGCTCAATTGCTTGTCATTTAATATCATTTTTAATAGTATATACAAAACTAAGAAAAACTACTAAATTAAATTTTTCATTGACTAGATTATCTATCAGACCTATTATGGCTACAATGATTATGAGTATTATTTCATATGGAGTATTTTGGTTATTAAAACCTTATATTGCAATTAGACTTTTAACAATAATAACAATTTTTATTGCTGTTATAGTATTCTTAATATCTGTGTTAATTTTACGTATTTTTTCTAAAGAAGAAATTGAAATGTTGCCTAGAGGCGAAAGCATTTACAGACTTTTAAAAAAGTTTAATTTATGCAAATAAAAAATGACAAAAATTTTGTAATGCTTGAAAAATAAGAAAAAAATTGAAAAAAAAAGAAGGATTTTAAAATAACTTGGCGAATAAACATATTGTAGATTTTGATATCTACATAAAATACTAAAATCTATTAGGAGGTAAAAAGATGAACAAAGCTGAATTAATCGCAGCAGTAGCTGCAAAAACAGGAGACACAAAAAAAGGTGCTGAATCAACAATTAACGCAGTAGTTGAAACAATTATGGCATCATTAGCAAAGGGAGATAAAGTTCAATTAGTTGGATTTGGTTCTTTTGAAGTAAGAAAAAGAGCAGCTAGAAAAGGAAGAAACCCACAAACTAAAGAAGAAATCAAAATACCTGCATCAAAAGCTCCAGTATTCAAAGCTGGTAAAGCATTAAAAGATTTAGTAAATAAAAAATAGTCAATTATTTGAAAAAGATTCATATTTAGGGCATATTATTTTATAATATGCCTTTTTACTTTTTTAAAAGAAAAATTAAAAATATTAAATAAAGTATTGAATTAAATGTTTAAAAGTGTTAAAATATCTTCATTAAAATTATTAGAAAAACTTAGATAAGGACAAGATAAATAAAAAATGTCTTAAAGAGAGCCAAAAATATGGTGCGATTTTGGTAAGAACTATTTATTTATTATCACCTTGGAGTTTCATATCTGAAATAAATTAATAGAGTAAGGTATGACGTTTCATTTTACGTTATAAAATGCTGGAGAGATTTTTAATATTTTATATTAGAATTAAATTAGGTGGTAACGCGGAACAATTCGTCCTATGTGATGAATTGTTTTTTTATATAATGGGAAAGTATACCTTTCCTATTATATAAATATATGTAAAAATTAAAAATAATATATAGGAGGAATAATATGAGCGAAGAGAAAATGGATTATAGTTCAACTTTAAATTTGCCTAAAACAAATTTTCAAATGAGAGCTGGATTACCGGAAAAAGAACCTAAAATATTAGAGGAAGTGTTTGAAAAAAAACATATTTATCGTCAAATGCTAGAAAAAAATAAGGGAAAAACTCCTTTTGTACTACATGATGGACCACCTTATGCTAATGGTGAAATACATATAGGTCACGCACTAAATAAAGTATTAAAAGATACAATAGTTAGATATAAAAGTTTAAAAGGATATTGGACACCTTTTATACCAGGTTATGACACACATGGAATGCCAACTGAAAAGAAGGCAATTCAAGCATTAGGATTAAACAGAGATGAAATACCAGTAACTAAGTTTAGAGACACTTGTAAAAATTTTACTATGCAATATAAAGATAAACAAACAGAAGGTTTCAAAAGACTAGGTGTTTTGGGAGAATGGGAAAATCCTTATATAACATATCAACCACAAATGGAGGCAAAGCAAATTGGAGTTTTTGCTGATATGTATAAAAAAGGATATATATATAAAGGATTAAAACCAGTTTATTGGTGTAGTGATTGTGAAACTGCATTGGCTGAAGCTGAAATAGAATATAAAAATATAAATTCAAATACTGCATATGTAAAATTTCCTGTTAAAGAAGCTAATGGGTTATTTAATGAAGAAAATACATTTGTTGTAATATGGACAACAACTCCATGGACTTTGCCAGGCAATACAGGTATAACTATTGGAGCAGATTATGATTATAGTTTCGTAAAAGTTGGAGATGAAAAACTAATAATGGCATCTGCTTTAGTTGAAGAAGTAATGCAAGTAGCAGGAATCGAAGATTATAAAGTTGTTGATGAAATGAAAGGTTCTGTTTTAGAAGGAATTATATGTAGACATCCATTTTTAGATAGAGATTCAAAAGTAGTTCTAGGAAGTACTGATACAGTAGATGTTACTTTAGATAGTGGTACAGGTGCAGTTCATACAGCACCAAGTTATGGTAAAGAAGACTATTTGTGTGGATTAAAAAATGGTTTAGATATGATAGTTTGCATTGATGGAAAAGGACATCAAACAGCTGAAGCTGGTCCTTTTGCTGGTATGTTTTATGCTAAATCAGATAAAGAAATAATCAAGTGGCTTGATGAAAATGGATATTTACTTGCAGCAAAAGAAATAAACCACTCTTATCCACATTGCTGGAGATGTAAACATCCAGTTATTTATAGAGCAACAAGTCAATGGTTTGCATCTGTTGATGGATTTAGAAAAGAAACCTTAGATGCTATAAAAACAGTAAAATGGTATCCAGAATGGGGAGAAGAAAGAATTACCAAAATGGTTGAAGATAGAAACGATTGGTGTATATCTCGTCAACGTACATGGGGAGTTCCAATACCAGTATTTTACTGCAAAGATTGTGAAAAAGAATATGTAACTGAAGAAAGTTTAGACAAAATACAAAGAATATTTAAAGAAAAAGGTTCAAATGCATGGTTTGAATTATCTGAAAAGGAATTATTACCTGAAGGAGCAAAATGTGAATGTGGTTGTACAGAATTTAAGAAAGAAACTGATATAATGGATGTTTGGTTTGATTCTGGTTCTACACATGAATCAGTACTTGCAGAACGTGGACTTCCAGATGCTGATTTATATTTAGAAGGAAGTGATCAATATAGAGGTTGGTTCCAATCATCTTTATTAACATCAGTTGCAACTAAAGGTAAAGCACCTTATAAAGAGGTTGTTACACATGGATATACAATAGATGAACAAGGAAGAAAAATGTCTAAATCTATTGGAAATGTTATTGCTCCACAAGAAATAATAAATGAATCAGGAGCTGATGTTTTAAGACTTTGGGTATTATCATCAGATTATAAATCAGATGTTAGTGTTTCAAAATCAATAATAAAGCAGGTAACAGAAGTATATAGAAAGATACGTAATACAGCTAGATATATTTTAGGAAATACATATGATTTCCCAGTAAATTTACCAACGCCTTATAAAGATTTATTAGAAATAGATAAATGGGCATTAACAAGATTAAATAAATTAGTCAAAGAGTGTACTAAAGCATATGATGAATATGATTTTCACAATGCATACCAAGCAATTAATCAGTTTTGTGTTGTTGATATGAGTACATTTTACTTAGATATAATAAAAGATAGATTATACACTTCTAAGGCTGATTCTTTAGAAAGAAGATCTGCACAAACAGTTATGTATGAGATATTGGATGCTCTTGTTAAAATATTAGCACCAATGACATGCTATACTGCAGAAGAAATATGGCAAGCAATGCCACATCGTAAAGATGAAGAAGTTGATAGTGTTATGCTTACAGATTATCCAGTATACAAACCAGAATATGAAAACAAGCAGTTAGAAGAAAAATGGGAAAAGATTATAAAATTAAAAGAGGATGTATCTAAGAAATTAGAGGAAGCTAGAATGGAGAAAGTTATAGGACATTCTCTTAATGCCAAAGTAACATTATTTGTTAATGAGGATAAATATAAACAATTATATAATGATAAAGATTTATTAACGACTGTGTTTATAGTATCAAAAGTTGAAATAGAAAATAATAAACGAGATGAAGATACTGAAATAGGAGTAAAAGTAGAACTAGCTGATGGTGAAAAATGTGAAAGATGTTGGATGTATTCTGAAACAGTTGGAAAGAATCCAGAACATCCTCATATTTGTAGTCGTTGTGTAGAGAATTTAGAATAGTTTGAAAGATAAGCGTCGCCTTGCGTTGTTAAATTTGAGCTTGAAAATCCTCAACGTATACAAATACGTTTCCGGTGTTTCAACTCAAATTTGCCTAGCAATGCTTGCTTCTTTTTCAAACTTAAAATATTTGAAAGGTAAGAGTCGCCTTGCGTTGTTAAATTTGAGATTGGAAAGCTTCAAAATATAAAAAAATACGTTTCTGGTGTTTCAACTCAAATTTGCATAGCAATGCTTGCTTCTTTCTCAAATTTAAAATGTTTGATAAAATATAAAAATTAATTTGCATTTGCAAATTATATGTGTTAAAATTTAGATATTATTATGATAGATAAGATGTGGAGGAATTTTATAAATGGGTAGATTAGTAGATATATTAACAATTGTATATGTTTTATGTTGTATAATAGTAATATTTTTAGTATTAATACAAAAAAATGATAAAAGCGGTGCATCAGCAAGTATAGTTGGAGGTTCTTCAGGAAGTAACTTCTATGAGAAAAATAAAGGAAGAACTAAGGAAGGTAGAGTAAAGAAATTAACAATTATATTTTCAGTTATATTTGTTATTTTAACTATTGTACTTACAGTTCTTAATTTAGTAAAATAATGATATATATTTGGGGGCGAAGTTTTTATCGCTCTTATTTTTTTGTAATGAAGTAATTGAATTTATTGTTAATCAATTACTTTATAAGATAAGCTCTATAGGTTAAAAGAGAAAGGATTTTTATGGAAAAGGAGAAAGTAATAGGCATATTTAATGCTAATGAGAAAGGATTTGGCTTTGTAAAACCAGAAAATAATGATATAAAAAACGATATTTTTATTCCATCTAAGTATATAAATAATGCACTAAATGAAGATGTTGTAGAAGTAGAAATGATAAAAACTAATGTTAATGATAAAAGTCAAGAAGGAAAAATAGTTAGGATTGTTAGAAGGGGAAAAGAATCTTTAGTTGGTACTTTTCAAAAATCTAAAAATTTTGGATTTGTAGTTCCTGATGATAAGAAATTTGGGACAGACATTTTTATTTCCAAGAAGAATTTTGGAAAAGCAAGAGATAGGCACAAGGTTGTAGTAAAAATTACAAAATATCCGGAAAAGGGACGTAAGGCTGAAGGTGAAATTGTAGAAGTTATTGGAAACATTAATCAAGCAGGTGTGGACATGCTTAGTTTAATAAAAGAATTTAAATTACCTGCTAAATTTCCTGAAGATGTGGTGGCAGAAGCAAAAGTTTTTGGCACTAAAATACAAGAGGATTATACTAAAGAAAGACGTGATTTACGCAATAAAACAATTTTTACAATTGATGGTGAAGATGCTAAGGATTTAGATGATGCGGTTTCTGTTGAAAAAAATGAAAATGGAAATTACATATTAAATGTTCATATTGCTGATGTTAGTCATTATGTAAAAGATAAGTCTAAATTAGATAGAGAAGCCAGGATTAGAGGAACAAGTATATATATGCTTGATAGAGTTATACCAATGCTACCAAGAGAATTATCTAATGGAATATGTAGTTTAAATGCTGGAGTAGATAGATATACATTATCTGTAACAATGGAAATAGATTCAGATGGTAATGTAATTTCTTCAGATATATATAATGCAATTATAAAGGTTACTGAAAGAATGAGTTATACTAATGTCCAAAAAATATTAGATGAATCAGATAGTGAGACATTAAAAAAATATAGAAAATATGTTAGTGATTTTAAACTAATGGCAGAATTAGCTAATATTTTAAAAAGAAAAAGGAAGGAAAAGGGCTATTTAAATTTAGATTTGCCAGAAAGCAAAATTGTTTTAGATAATATTACAGGAAAATGCATAGATGTAAAAAAATATGAAGTAAATTTTGCAAATGAAATTATAGAACAGTTTATGTTGATTGCTAATGAAACAGTTGCTGAAAGGTTTTATTGGCTGGGAATTCCTTTTATTTATAGAGTTCATGAAGAACCAGATATTGATAAAGTAAAAGAACTAAATAAATTTTTATTTAATTTAGGATATAAGATCCATATAAGTCAAGATACGATTTATCCTTCAGCTTTTTCGAAAGTATTAGATGAGGTAAAGGGAAAACCTGAAGAGAAAGTAGTTTCAAATTTAATTTTAAGAACTTTAAAGGTTGCAAAATATGATAGTGAAAATTGTGGACATTTTGGTATAGCAAGCAAATATTATTGTCACTTTACGTCACCTATTAGAAGATATCCAGATTTATATATACATAGAATCATTTCTGAGTATTGGAGTTCAACTGAAAAACAGAAAGAAAAATTTAAGGAAAAGGTTGAAAAATATGCAAGAAATTCATCTGAAAGAGAAAAAATTGCTCAAAGGGTAGAAAGAGAAGCTGAAAGTTTGAAAAAAGCTGAATTTATGGAAGATAAAATTGGAGAAGAATATGATGGAATTATATCTTCTGTTACTGATTTTGGAATTTTTGTAGAATTAGAAAATACAATTGAGGGATTGATTCGTTTTGAAAATTTAGGTGATGAATATTTTATATTTAATGAATCTAACAGGACTTTAATAGGAAAAAAAACGAATATAATGTATAAAATAGGTGATAGTATAAAAATTAAGGTGATATATGCAAGTAAAGAAAAAAGAGAAATCGATTTTGCTAAAGTTAAATAAAAAATACTTTTATATTTTTGTATAAAAATACTTTATATTTATAAAGTTTTATAATATAATATGAATGCATATAATTGGAAAAATGGACTTGATTTATGTAATAAATAATGTTTTATGCTAAGTTATATAAAAAAATTAACTTAGCAAAGGAGGAAAATATGGATAGAAGGAGTGGAAGAAAATCATCTAGGGGTTTAGGAAGAAGAGCTGAAAGCAAAAAAAGATTTTCTGCTACCCGAAAAGCACCTTCAGTTTCGGATAATACAATAATGTATAAATATGATGAAGATGAGTTTAACTTGGCTTCTACAAGGAGAGTTCAAATGGATAATAGTAGAGGTAGTAAAAATAAAATAAAATCAAAGAAAACAAAGAAAAAAGGAAATACGTCAAAAGCTCTACAAATAATCAAAAAGATTGTAATAGCAATTTTAATTTTGTCAATATTAGCGTTTTTAATTTTGGCTGGTATTATTGCAGGAATTTTCTTTGGATTTTTTGGCGATGATTTTAAAATGACCAAGGCAGATTTAACAATTGAATTCAGTAATTCTGAGGTATATGATGCTAATGATAAGTTATTATATACTTTAAATGGAACTGAACAGAGAAAAATAGTAAGTTTAGAGCAAATGCCAAAATATTTACCAAAAGCCTATGTAGCAATTGAGGATGAAAGATTTTATGACCATAATGGTGTTGATATAAAGAGAACTGGAGCAGCAACTGTTACATATTTGTTTAATAGAGGAAGTTCCTCTTTTGGTGGTAGTACAATTACACAGCAATTAGTAAAAAATATAACTAAAGATGATGACAAATCTGCTCTTAGAAAAGTAAAGGAAATGGCTAGAGCTATTCAAGTAGAAAAAGAAATTTCTAAAGATGATATATTGGAATTATATTTAAATATAATTTTTGTTGGAGGTAAAGGAAATTTACATGGTGTTGCATTGGCAGCAGAATATTATTTTGATAAAGATGTTTCAACATTAGATATAGCAGAATCAGCATTTTTAGCAGGAATAAACCATAGTCCAAGTAGTTATGATCCATTTGCTGAAAATAAAGAAAAAAGAAATGAGCATTTAAAATTATGCCATGACAGAACAAAAGTTGTTTTAGGAAAGATGATAGAGCTTGGATTTATAACTCAAGATGAATATGATAAAGCAGTTAAAAAAGTTGATAAAGGATTACCTTTTTCTAAAGGCTCATTGTCTGCTGGTGTTATATATACAGACCATACAGAAGCAGCTCTTAATCAAATTATAGAACAATTGATGGAAGAAAAAGGTATGACAAGAGAAATGGCTGAAACTAAAGTTTATGGTGGAGGTTATAAAATATATACTACACAAGATTCAAGCCTTCAAAAAATTGCAGAAAAAGAAATGAAACAGAAAAAATATATAAAGTCTGGTAGAGCAAAAGAGAAAGGTAAAAAAATAAATGATCACACACAATCAGCGATAGTTATAATAGATCATAAAGAAGGAAAAGTAGTTGCTTGTGTTGGTAGATTAGGAGAAAAAGAATCAAATGGTGTATTAAATAGAGCTACTCAAAGTAAAAGGCAAGTTGGATCAGCTATGAAACCTCTTGCTGTTATTACTCCAGCTGTTCAGGAAGGAATAATAGCACCTGGTTCAGTTTATTCAGATACTGCAACAAGAGAATTTAGTAATAATGGTAAAATATGGCCAGAAAATTACTATCATTCGTTTAGAGGAAAGATGACTGTTAGAAAAGCTATAGAAATTTCAGGAAATGTTATCCCTGTTAGAATTCTAAATGAAGTTGGATTAGATAAAGCTATTGAATATTTAGGAAGAATGGGAATGGATGTAGGAAACTCAGATGTTGGTTTATCTTTAGCATTAGGAGGCAAAGAATTTTCACCATTACAAATTGCTGCTGGCTATGCTACGATTGCTAATGATGGATTATATATTGAACCAACATTCTACAGAAAAGTAGTAGATAGTTCTGGAAATATTGTAATAGAACCAAATCAAAAGAAAGACCAAATATTAGGTAAATCAGAAGATTATTTAGTAAAAAGTATTGTTACACAACCTGTTGTAGGTGGAAGTGGAACTGCAACATTCTGTAGAATGTCAGGATTTGATGTTGCTGCTAAGACTGGTTCAACAGATGATTACTATGATAGATGGTTATGTGAATTTACAACTTATTATACTGCTGCTTGCTGGTATGGATATGATATTAGAGAAAAAATAGTATATTCTGGAAGTCCTTCAAATCCTGCAGGTGCAATTTGTTCTGCAATTATGAAAAGTATACATAAAGATTTAGAACCAACTAAATTTGAAAAACCTGATGATATTGTTAAGGCAACGGTTTGTAGAGATACTGGTTTATTGCCTTCAAGTGGTTGCCCTACAGTAACTGATATATTTATTGAAAGTAAATTGCCTACAGAACGTTGCAAAACGAAGAGCTCAGCAAAGTCATATTTAATATGTAATGAATCTGGATTATTGGCTATTTCTGGGGTTTGTCCTAAAACAACTAGAACAGTATTTGGCGATGGAGAAAAACCACCATCAGAATTGTGCAATATTCATAAAGCAACAGAAACAACACCAAGCCCAACACCAAGTCCAACACCAAGTTCGTCACCTACTACTTCAACTTCAGCAAATGAGAATTCAACTACGCCAACGCCTCCTGTGTCAGAATCACCTTCAGTTAGTAAGGAACCGACTAATTCAAAACCACCAGTAAGTGCAACACCAACGCCAACGCCTTCTACATCAACAGGAAGTGATAAACCATCAGTAAGCACATCACCGAAACCACCAACTCAACCGGAAACAAATACGACTAATTAATCTATAATAGATTATAAGGAACAACAGAATTTTATGTTGTTCCTTGAGTAATAAATAGAAAGGAAATAATATGGAATTAAAACTATATAATACATTAACTAGGGAAAAAGAAGTCTTTAAACCAATTGACAGTAAAAAGGTTAAGATATATAGTTGTGGACCAACGGTATATTATTATGCACATATAGGGAATTTACGCGCATATCTTTTTATGGACAATTTAAGAAGAGTTTTAAAGTATAATAATTATGAATTATTACATGCTATGAATATAACAGATGTTGGTCATTTAGAGTCTGATGCAGATGATGGCGAAGATAAAATGGCTAAAGCTGCTAGAAGAGAAAATAAAGATCCTTATGAGATTGCAAGATTTTATACAGAAAAATTTATGATAGATTTGAAAAAATTAAATATAAGTATACCAGAAATCATCTGTAAAGCGACAGAGCATATAAAGGATATGGAAGAATATGTGCAGACTATTATTAAAAATGGTTATGCATATGAAACTAAAAATACAATTTATTTTGATACATCAAAATTAGACAAATATGGATTATTATCAAATATTAATATTAATGAACAAAAAGCAGGAGCTAGAGTAGAATTTGACAATGAAAAGAAAAATATAACTGATTTTGCTTTATGGATTAAAGCACCTGAAAACCATATAATGAAATGGGATACTTTTTGGGGAAAATGCTATCCTGGCTGGCATATTGAGTGCTCTGCTATGGGGAGGAAATATTTAGGAGAGCAGTTTGATATTCATACAGGAGGGATAGATCATATTCCAATACATCATGAAAATGAAATTGCACAGAGTAAAGGATATTCTGGAAAAATTCCTGCAAATTGGTGGATGCATTGTGAATTTTTACTTATTGATGGTGGAAAAATGTCTAAAAGTTTGAATAATGTTTATACTTTGGACGATTTAGAAAAAAGAGGATATACGGCATTAGATTATAGAATGTTTAATTTTACATCACATTATAGAAACAAATTGAATTTTACGTGGGATTCTTTAGAGGCATCAAAGATTGCATTATCAAGGCTAAAGGAAGGATATAAAAAACATGCTAATGGAAACGAAGATATAGATAATAAGATAATAGAAGATTATGAATTAAAATTTCATGAAGCTATAAATGATGATTTAAATATGCCACTTGCTTTGGGTGTTGTTTGGGATGTAATTAGAAATCCTAAAAAAAGTAAAAAATTAGCAGATTTATTATTAAAATTTGATGAAATATTAGGTTTAAGATTAGATGAAGAGGAAAAAATAGAATTACCGGATGAAATAAAATCTATAATTGAGGAGAGAAAATTAGCAAGATTAAATAAGGATTGGAAAAAATCTGACAAACTTAGAGATTATTTGAATGAAAAAGGATATCTTGTAAAAGATACAAAAGATGATATGAAAGTAACTTTAAAATAGTTTGGAAGGGAAGATAAAATGAGATTCGTAACAAAGGAAACAGAACAAGAATATACTAATTTTTTAGAAAAACATGAACGTTGTAATTTTCAACAGTCTTTAGAATGGGGAAGAGTAAAAACTAATTGGATTAAAGAAGTTGTTTTGGCTGAAGATGAAAATAAAAATATTGTTGGATCAATATGTGTATGGATTAGAAAAATTCCTATTTTCGGAAATTTGATGTATGCTTCAAGAGGTCCAGTTTGTGATATTCATAACAAAGAAATAATGAATCAATTAGTAGAAGGAATTCGTGAATTAGGAAAAAAATATAAAGCTTTTGTATTTAGAATGGAACCAGATGTAAAAAAAGACGATGCAGAATTTAGAAAAATTGTTGAAGATTTAGGATTTAAAATAAAAGATGATGCTAAAGATTTTAAAGATGAAATACAACCTAGATTTGTTTTTAGGCTAGATATAAAAGGAAAGACTGAAGATGAAATATTAAGTAATTGTCATCAAAAAACTAGGTATAATATTCGTCTAGCAACTAAAAAGGGTGTAGTAGTTAAAGAAGGAACAAGAGAGGACTTAAAAAAGTTTCATGAAATAATGATAGAAACTGGAAAACGTGATGGTTTTATTATTCGTTCCCTTGAATATTTTGAAAAAATGTATGATGAACTTGCACCAAAACATATGAAGCTTCTTATGGCATATCACGATGGTGAAGCAATTTCTGGTATAATACCAATAATGTATGGAAATAAGACTTGGTATTTATATGGAGCAAGTAGCAATCAACATAGAAACTTGATGCCTAATTATTTACTTCAATGGGAAATGATAAAACAGGCAATACAGAATAAATGTGATGTTTATGATTTTAGAGGTGTGTCTGGAGTTGTAGATGAAACTCATCCTCAATACGGATTATATAGATTTAAAAAGGGATTTGGCGCAGAGTTTACAGAATTTATTGGAGAAATATATGTACCATTTAAACCGGTAGTATACAAAATGTATAAATTTTCAGAAAAAGCTTTTAGAACATTGAGAAGCTTGAAGAGGAAAATTTCTGAAAAATAAAAGGAATTTATGAAAAAATTAGAAATTATAAAAGAAGATTTAGAATTTAATATTGAACAAATTAAAAAAAGGGCTCAAGATACTAAGATTATAGCAATGGTAAAAGGAAATGCGTATGGTTTAGGTTTAGAACAATTTTCTAAATTATTGATTCAACATGGCATTACAGATTTAGCTGTTTCATGTGTTGAAGAAGCATTAGAATTAAAGAATTTGAAATTTGCTGCAAGAATATTTTGTTTAGAGGCTACGTCACTAAAAGAAGACTTGGAAAAAATGTTAGATAAAAATATAGTAATAACAATTGGAAATGCTCAATCAGCTCAAATTCTAAATGAACTGGCAAGAGAAAAAAATATTAAGGCACATGTACAAATTAAGATTGATACTGGATTTTCGAGATATGGATTTTTATATAATGATAAGGAAAATGTTTTAGAAACTATAAAGAAATCTACAAACTTGTTTGTAGATGGTGTGTTTACACATTTATCTTGTGCTTATTATAGTAAAGGAACTCAAAATGATAGATTACAGCTAAATAGATTTTTAGAATTAAAAAAATATTTAATACAAAATAATATAAACATTCCTATGTATCATATTGCAAATTCATCTGCATTTTTAAAGTATGATGATATGTTATTAGATGCATCAAGGATTGGTTCAGCATTTTTAGGAAGAATATTAGTTGAAAATAAATTAAACTTGCGAAAAATAGGTATATTGAAATCTAATATAGTAGATATTAAATATTTAGAAAAAAATACAAGTATTGGCTATGGAAAAATGCATAAATTAAAAAGAAATTCTATGATTGCAATTGCTCCAGTTCGGATATTCTGATGGAGTGAATGTCGGAAATAAAAATGATACCTTTAGATTTATTGATAAGATTCGAAATGCAAAAAATTCATTAGTTAAATTGATTAAAGATGATAGAATATATGTTAAAATAAAAAATAAAAATTATCCTATTGTTGGTAAAATTGGAATGAATCATATAGCAATAGATATTACAGATTCAGATATAAAATTAGGTGATGAGGTATGTATTGAAGTTTCACCAATTTATGTGGATAGTAAGATAAGAAGGGAATATATCTAATGGAACAACAGAAAAAAAACAATTATTTTAAAAGACTAAAAATGGCATTATTAGAACTAGAAAATTATATTCAGTTTACAGTAGAAAAATTAGGAAAGGCAATGGAATTTCTGGTAAAAACTATAATTTTATTAGTATTAATAATTGTAATATCAAATGTAGCATATATACTTATAAAATTTAAGACACCAGCTAATTATGTTGATAGTATAATTCCGGAATTTTCATATGAAAATCATAATTTAGTTATTGAAACTAAGGAAATGAATGACAATCAAAAACAAATAGCGGAAATGATGAAACAGTTAGAACCTACATATAGAGATTTGTTAGCTGATAAATCATATAATAAATCTGATGTTTTAAATTTTTTAAATAGTAAAGGAAATATAATAATAATATATAGTTCTATATTTTTATTTATTCTAGAATTTTTTGATTTATTTATTTTTTGGATATTAGTTGCATTAATTACATCATTAATTGGATTAATAGTATTGAATTTTTCTAGAATAAAAATGAAATATTCTAGATTATTTTCAATTTCAATTTATGCTTCGACATTGTCGATGATACTAAATGTCATATATTTACTATTAAATCAATACTTCGGAATATATATAGAATTGTTTGAATATTTATCTATATTGATTGCTTATATTTATGTAACTGCAGTTATTTATATGATAAAATCAGACTTAATTAATCAGCAAATGGAACTTATAAAAATTGCAAAATTAGAAAAAATAAAAAAGCAACAAGAAAATGCAAATGAAGAAAAAGAAGAAAAGGAAAAAGAGGAAGAAAAACAAGAAGAAAAAAATGGCGATAAAGAAGAAAAACAAATAAACGAAAAAAATAAAGAAAATGAAGCAACTGATGAACCAGATGGTTCAGAAATATAATTAAAGTTTGTTTTTGAAAGGATAAAAAAGGATGGCAAATAGTAAGGATAAGAAAAATAATGTAAAAATATTTTTAATAATATTTGGTATTGTACTTATATCAGTGATGACAATATTGTTAGTAATTTATCAAACCCAAAAAGCTGAGGAAAAAAAGGTTACTTATGATCAATTGTATCAAGATATAATTCATAAGAGAGTTGAGAAAATAGAAATGACAGTAGGATCTTCTAGTGTCAATGTTAAATATAAAGACTCTGATGATGAAAAGACTTCAAATATAAATTCTCTTCAACCATTTATGGAGTTTGTAAATGAACAATTAGTAAAAAATGATGAATTAAAATTTGATGTAAAGACTCCAAATAAATTTATTACATTTGCAGAAAATTTATTTAGTTTTATACCAACTATATTATTAGTTGTTTTGATAATAATGATATTTAAAATGCAGGGTATTGGTGAGAAAAGCAAAGTTTATGGTGAAAATGAAGAGAATAATACAGGTGTTAAATTTAAGGATGTTGCTGGATTAGATGAGGAAAAAAATGAATTAATTGAAATAGTAGACTTTTTGAAAAATCCTAAGAAATTTCAAAGTATGGGAGCTAAAATTCCAAAAGGAATTCTATTATATGGAAAACCTGGTACAGGTAAAACTTTAATTGCTAAGGCAATAGCAGGAGAAGCAAATGTTCCATTTATTTCAATGAGTGGTTCTGAATTTATTGAAATGTTTGCTGGACTTGGTGCGTCAAGAGTAAGAAAATTATTTGAGAAGGCTAAAAAGATTGCACCATGTATAGTATTTATTGATGAAATTGATGCTATAGGATCAAGAAGGACAAGTAACAGTGGTGCAGAATCAGAAAATAACCAGACACTAAATCAATTACTTGTTGAAATGGATGGATTTGAGAGTAATGAAACAATTATTGTACTTGCAGCAACAAATAGACCAGAAATGTTAGATAAAGCTTTACTAAGGCCTGGAAGATTTGATAGGCAAATTACAATTCCTGCACCAGATTTATTAGGAAGAGAAGAAATACTAAAATTATATGCTAAAGATAAAAAACTTGCAGATAATATTGACTTAAAAGAAATTGCTGGAGATACTGCAGGATTTACAGGAGCAGAATTATCTAATTTATTAAATGAAGCAGCTATTTTAGCAACTAGAAATAAACATAAATCAATTGAAAAAGATGATATTGAATCTGCTGTAAAGAAAATAACTGTTGGATTAGAAAAACATAATAGAGTTGTTTCTGAAAAAGATAAGAAACTTACAGCTTATCATGAAGCTGGACATGCTGTTGTTAGTAAATTTCTAGAAACACAGGATAATGTAAAAGAGGTATCAATCATTCCTAGAGGATTAGCTGGTGGCTATACAATGTATAAAACTAATGAAGATAAGTACTATATTTCTAAAACTGAATTAGAAGAAAAGATGATAGCTTTATTAGGTGGAAGAGCTGCAGAAAAAATTGCTTTAAATGATATATCAACAGGTGCAAGTAATGATATTGAAGTAGCTACAGGTATTGCAAGAGATATGATTACAGTATATGGGATGAGTAGCTCTTTAGGTCCAATATCATTAAAAGTTGATGAGCCTTATGAATTACAGATTTTTGGAGAAAATATTACTGATGAAGTTGGAGTGCAAGTAAAACAATTAGTTGATGAAGCTTATATTAAAGCCCAAAAACTTATTTTAGACAATATAGATATATTACATGCTGTTGCACAGACACTATTAGAAAGAGAAACAATTTCAGAAGATGAGTTTAATGCTTTTTTTGAATAAATTATATTTTATTGTTTAAAAGTAAATAAGGTGATTAAAATGAACAAAAATAAAAAAATGAAAAAAAAGAAAGAAAATAAATTTAATGGCATAATTTTAGGATTGATTATTCTTTTATTAGTTATTTTTAGTGTGTTTATAATAAAGGAAAGCTATATAAATGCAAACAAGGCAAAAAATATAAGTGAAAAAATAATAAATATATATTTTAATTCAAAAAAATAGATGGAGGTATATATGAAAAATTCTAAGCAAATTAAAAACCTTATTATTTTAACAGTTGCTATTATGATTTTAGCAATTGTAGGATTAGTAATATTTTTATTAAATGTAAATGTAGAGAAAGATAGTCCTATGACTGCAACAGAAAACAATACTAATATAGTTGAAGATAATACTAATAACTATACTGACATAAGTGCTGATAAGAGTGTAACTGGAACAGAGAGTGAAGATACCACTTATGACATTATTGAGTGTGATTTAAATGGTAATTTTCAAGTTGTTTTGTCTAAAAATAAATTATATTTAAATGTAATTAATAAGGAAAATTTCAAAAAGACGTATCCTGATAGTAAAATAAATGTGAATGAATCTAATGAAATAAAATCTAATAATTTTGAAATAAAAGATATAAAAGTAGGAAAATTAAAAAATAGTACATATTTAGTTACTTATACTAATAATGGAGAAATCAATTTTTTAGACTTAAATCAGGCAATTGTAGACAATAAGTTGGAACTAAATGGTGAATTGATTAAGTTGGATTATAAAGAAAGTAAAATGCAAAATGTTGTAAAAAAACATAGAGATATTGAGGAAGAAACAATTATTTTATGTGCTACTAATGGAACTAATTATGATTTGTCTAGTTTTTTGGAGTTATAATTCTTAAAAATAGGTAAAAAAAACTTGCATTGATGGAAAAAACAGTGTATAATGGTTAAAGCAAAATATTAAAACAGAAGAGTGGAAGCAAATTCCACTCTTTATTAGTTAATAAATTGGAGGAAAAGATTGGCACAAAAAAATATTGAATTAAGAGTAACAGAGCTTTTAAAAGAAAAGATTGAAGAGCTGGGTTATGAATTATACGATGTTGAATATATTAAAGAAGGAAAAGAATACCATTTATGCATTTATATTGATAAACCAGATGGTATAGATATTTCAGACTGTGAAAAAGTAAATGATGTAATTAATCTTATATTAGATGAAGAAGAATATTTGCAGGAACAATATTTTTTAGAAGTGTCATCCTCTGGATTAGAGAAAAAATTAAGGAAAAAAGAACATTACCAAAAGCAAATAGGAAAAGAAATTGAAATAACTTTATATTCAAAAATTGATGATAAAAAAAATATTCGAGGAATATTGATAAATTGTGAAGAAGATTCAATTTTATTGAAAGTAGATAATGAGGAAATAAAAATTAATTTTGATAAAATTGCAAGTGGTAAATCTATTTTTAATTGGTAAATTATTTTGGAAAGGAATGTGATAGAAAAATGAAAGCAATTGATATGAAAGAATTAGTTGTTGCAATGAAAGAATTAGAAGAGGAAAGAGGAATAAAAAAAGATTATCTTTTAGAATCATTAGAAGTGGCTTTAGTGACTGCATATAAGAAGAACTTCGATTCTGCTGATAATGTTAAAGTTAGTATAGATAAAGAAACAGGCGAAATGCATGTGTATTCTACTAAAAATGTTGTGGAGACTGCAAAAAATGAGTTATTAGAAATTGGTTTGGAACAGGCTAAAAAGATAAGTAAAAAATTAGAAGTAGGAGATACTGTTGATGTTGAAATAGTTCCTAAAAATTTCGGAAGAATTGCAGCACAAACAGCAAAACAGGTTGTAGTTCAAAAAATAAGAGAAGCTGAAAGAGAAATAGTTTATACAGAATTTAATGATAAAAAAGGTGAAATCGTTACTGGAATTGTTCAAAAAAGTGATGGAAATGCTGTAGTGCTTGATTTAGGAAAACTTGAAGGAATTATGCCAACTAAGGAACAAATACCAACAGAAGAATATAAAGTAAATGATAAAATCAGGGGTTATGTATTGAGCGTTGCTAAAGGTGTTAAAGGAAATCCTCAAGTTATTATTTCAAGGAGTAATAGTGATTTTGTTAGAAAATTATTTGAATTTGAAATTCCAGAAATATATGAAGGATTGATAGAAATAAAAAATATTTCTAGAGATCCTGGTTCAAGAAGTAAAGTAGCAGTATATTCAACAAACGAAAACATTGATCCCGTTGGTTCTTGTGTTGGACAAAAGGGTGTAAGAATTCAAAATATTATAAATGAATTACATGGTGAAAAAATTGATGTTATAGAATGGAATGAGGATCCAGCAATATTTATTGCTGCAGCATTGCTACCTGCTCAGGTACTTGCAGTTGATATTAAAGATGACGAAAAATTTGCACAAGTTATTGTTCCAGATGATCAACTATCATTGGCAATTGGAAAATCAGGACAAAATGCAAGATTAGCTGCTAAATTAACTAATTGGAAAATTGATATAAAAAGTGAATCTCAATTTAGAAAAATGTTAGAAGAGACTAAACAAATTGAACAATCAGAAGGAAATGAAAATGAATAAATGAGGTGAAACTATTGAAAAAAATACCCGAAAGAACATGTATTGGTTGCAACGAGACAAAACAAAAAAATGAATTATTGCGTATTGTAAAAGATAAAGATAATAATATATCTATAGATTTAATTGGAAAGAAAAATGGAAGAGGAGCATATATTTGTAAAGACGTTAAATGCTTAGAAAAAGCAATTAAATCAAATAGATTAGTGAAGACATTTGAGCAAGAAATAGATAAAGAAATTTATGAAGAGTTGAGGGATGTAATTGATAGTCAATCAAAATAAAGTAAATGGATTAATGCGGACTGGCGACTAAGGCTGGAAAGACATTTTGTGGTGCAGATGCTGTTGAGGATGCTTTGGCAAGAAAAAAAATATATTTGATAATTATCGCTGAAGATGCATCTGAAAAAACAAAAAATAAATTTTTGAACCTTTCAAAAAGGTATAATGCCAAGGTATTTATTTTTGGCAATATAGAAAATAATAGTAAAGCAATTGGAAAAAACAATAAAGCAATTATTGGTATTAGCGACGAAAATTTTGCATTAGCAATTTGTCAAATAATTAATGGGGGTGATACTATTGGACAAAATTAAAATACATGAACTAGCAAAAAAATTGAAGTTAAATAGTAAAGAAGTAATTGAAAGAGCTCAAAAACTGGGAATCGATGTTAAGAGTCATTTAAGTACAATTACTGATAAGGAGGCGGAATTAATCACGAATTCAACAAAGAAAGTAGAAAAGAATGAATCTAAGAAAGAGGTAGTATCAGACCAACCTGTTATTATGAGAAGAACTGTAATAATAAATGAAGATTCAGACAAAAAAGATGATAAAGTAAATTTAAACAATAAAAGTGATGTAGGATTTGTAGAAAAAAATAGAAAGAAAGATTATAACATAGTTTATAGAAATAAGCAATCAAAACCTATGTCTGTTGCTGAGTTATTCGGAATACCAGATAAGAATAAGAAAGAAGAAAAAGTTGTAAAAAAAGAAGTTAAAAAAGAAGAACCAGCTAAGGTTTCAGAAAAGAAAGAAATAGTAAAAACAGAAAAAAATAATAGTAATACTAATATTAATAGGGTAAATAATAGTAATAATAATCAAAATAATCAAAAGAATTTTAAAAATCCTAGAAATTCAAATAATGATCATAATTATAATAGAAATAATAATAACAATAATAATGGCAATTTCAAAAATAATAATAAGAAATTTGATAATAAGAATGTTGACAGAAAAATCAATAATATTGCCGCTGTAGATATTATAGAAAAAGAAAATGGAATAGAATATTCAAATAGAGCAATAGATAAGCAAAAAAATAATCGTATGTTTGAAGAACAGAGAACTAAGAAACCTAAGAAAAAGGGAAAAGGCGAAGAATTTAGTTCTGGAAAACTAAGATCTTTAAAGCAGGAAAGCAAACTTTCAAATGTTGATATGTTAGATTATTACGATTTAAGTACTCAAAGAGGTAGAAGAAGTGAAAAGAAAGTAAAACCTGAAAATAGAGTAAAACAAAAGATTTTCAAATTAACGGAAATAACTATTCCACCGGTAATTACAGTAAAAGATTTAGCTGCTGAAATGAAAATTACAAGCGGGGATTTAATTACTAAGTTATTAAACTTAGGTGTTATGGCAACAATAAATAAAGAAATAGATTTTGATATTGCTTATTTGGCTGCTTCTGAGTATGGAATTACAGCAATCAAAAAAGATATAAAAACAGATGAAGAAATATTATTTGATGAAAGTGAAGATAAGGAATCAGATTTAATAAGTAGACCACCAGTAGTTGTTGTAATGGGGCATGTTGACCATGGAAAAACATCATTACTTGATGCAATTAGAAAAACAAATGTAATAGAAGGTGAAGCTGGAGGAATTACTCAACATATTGGTGCATATAAGGTAAAAGTAAATGATAGAGAAATTACTTTTCTAGATACACCAGGTCATGAAGCTTTTACAAGTATGAGAGCAAGAGGCGCTCAAATAACTGATATAGCAATTTTAGTTGTTGCAGCTAATGATGGTGTTATGCCACAAACTATTGAAGCAATAAATCATGCTAAGGCTGCTGAAATTCCAATTATTGTTGCTATAAATAAAATGGATTTACCTGGCGCAAATGCTGAGAAAATTAAGGAATCATTAACAGAATATGGATTAGTACCAGAAGAATGGGGTGGAGATACAATTTTTGTACCAATCTCTGCAAAAAAAGGAGATGGAATTGATAACTTATTAGAAATGGTATTATTGCAAGCTGATATGTTGGAACTAAAAGTTAATCCAAATAAACAAGCTAAAGGTACAGTTATTGAAGCAAAACTTGATAAATCTAAGGGACCAGTTGCAACAATGCTAGTTCAAAGAGGAAAACTAGATGTTGGAGATACAATAGTTGTTGGTTCTTCAATAGGAAGAATAAGAACAATGACTAATGATAAAGGAAAGAAAGTTAAAAATGCTGGCCCATCAACTCCAGTTGAGATTACAGGTCTTACAAGTGTTCCAAATGCCGGAGAAACTTTCTATGAAGTTAAAGATGAAAAAACTGCAAAACATTTAATTGAAAGAAGAAGAATTCAAGAGAGAGAAAAAGGATTAAATGCTACATCAATGGTTACACTGGATGATTTATTCAATCAAATTGAACAAGGCAAGTTAAAGCAATTAAACTTAATTGTTAAAGCAGATGTTCAAGGTTCTGTGGAGGCTGTAAAACAGTCATTAGAAAAATTATCTGATGATCAAGTTAAAGTACATGTAATTCATTCAAATGTTGGTGGAATAACTGAAACAGATGTTACTTTGGCAAAAGTTTCAAATGCAATTATTATTGGATTTAATGTAAGACCAGAACCAACTGCAAAGTCTGAAGCGGAAAAAGAAGGCGTAGAAATAAAATTATATTCAATAATATATAATGCAATTGAAGATGTTCAAGCTGCAATGAAAGGTATGTTAGATCCAGAATTTAAGGAAGTTGTTATTGGTAATGCAGAAGTTAGACAAACGTTTAAAGTTTCAAATGTGGGTACAATTGCTGGATGTTATGTAACAGATGGAAAAATTGCAAGAAATTCAACTGTTAGAGTTATTAGAGACAATGTTGTATTATATGAAGGAAAACTAATATCATTAAAAAGATTTAAAGATGATGTAAAAGAAGTAGCTTATGGATATGAATGTGGAGTTCAGATTGAAGGATATGATGATGTAAAAGAAGGAGATACTATTGAAGCTCATATTCTTGAAGAAATTAAGCATTAATAGAAAAATCTAAAGTTGAAAAATAATTATGATTTTGATTATTTCGAAATTTAATTATTTTTCACTTGAGTTGTAATTTAGGAAAGGATGAGGCTGATAATGGCAAAGAATAGTAACAGAATGAATAAAATAAATGAAGAGTTAAAAAAAGAGATTAGTGTAGTTATATCTCAAGAGTTGAAAGACCCACATATTACGGGATTAATTAGTGTTACCAAAGTTGATACTACTCCTGACCTAAAGTATGCAAGAGTTTATGTCAGTATGATAAATGCTAAAAGTAATAAAGGAAATTTAGCAAGATTAAAAAAGTGTTCTGGCTTTGTTAGAACAATAATTGCAAAAAGAGTAAATTTAAGAATTACACCAGAATTAATATTTTTATTTGATGAGTCAATTGAATATGGTTCAAGAATAGATTCAATATTAGAAAAAATAACAAAAGATATAAAAAAAGATTAGTAAAGAGAGGTACAATAAATGACATTAGAAGATATAAGAGAAGTTATTAAAAATTCTAAAACAATAGTTTTATTTACACATGAAAATCCAGATGGTGATGCAATTGGAAGTACTATGGCATTATATTTGATTTTAAAGAAACTAGAAAAAAATGTTGAGATGATTATTCCAAATTTTCCAAACACTTTTTCATTTTTACCAGCATCAAAGGATGTACTAGTAGAACCTTCATTAAAAAAATATGATTTAGCTATTGCTTTAGATTGTGCAGATATAAAAAGATTAGATGATCCTAAAGAAACTTTTTTGAAATGTACTACTCGTGTTAATATAGATCATCATCCATCAAATGGAATGTTTGGAGATTTGAATTTTGTTAATCATGTGGCTCCAGCATGTGCACAAATTGTAACTAGTATTTTAGAATATTATAAAATTGATATAGATAAAGATGTGGCTACTTGCTTAATAACTGGTATAATAACAGATACTGGAGGATTTAGATATGAAGGCGTTACATCTGAAACTTTTGAAATAGCATCAGAATTTTTAGAAAAAGGAGTTGTAATTTCAAAAGTATATAGAGATGTGCTAAGCAATATTTCAAGAAGGAAATTTGAAGCAAGAAAATTAACAATGAATAGACTAGAATTTCTTGAAAATGGAAAAATTGCTTATACATATATGACAAAGGAAGATATAGATAAACTTGGTGTTAACCAAAGCGACTTAGAGGGTATTGTTGAAAACGGTAGAGATGTTGAAAATGTAGAAGTATCAATATTTTTATATGAAACAGAAAAAGGATTCAAAGCTTCTCTTCGTTCAAATGATTATGTCAATGTATCAGATATATGTTTATTATTTAATGGTGGAGGACATGTCAAAGCTGCTGGTTGTACGTTACCATATTCTTTAAAAGAATCAAAAGAAAGGATTTTAACTCAAACAAAAAGATTTTTAAAATAATTTATTAAATATAAAAATTAGCGATTTGTATGAAAATTTTATTTCATAGAAATCGCTAATTTGATATAAGGTGTAATTATGGATGG
The DNA here is from genome assembly GCA_947589065.1 of uncultured Clostridia bacterium. GTDB lineage: Bacteria > Bacillota > Clostridia > TANB77 > CAG-508 > UMGS1994. Next base: position 29,268 of record CANPZM010000001.1, on the reverse strand, counting down.
TATAATTTTGATAAATAAAGAAAAAGGAATTACTTCTTTTGGAGTGGTTGCTAAAATAAGAAAAATTTTCAATGTGAAAAAAGTTGGACATTGTGGGACACTTGATCCAGAAGCTATGGGAGTGCTTCCAATAATGATTGGTAAAGCTACTAAAATATCCAAGTATTTAGTTGAACATGATAAAGAATATTTGGCAACTCTAAAAATTGGGATAAAAACTGATACAGGTGATTTAGAAGGAAATATAATAAAAACAGAAAAATTTTTATTAAAGGAAGAATTGAAGGATAAATACATAAGTATAATAAAATCTTTTATTGGAGAAAATGAACAACTTCCGCCAATGTATTCAGCAATAAAGGTAAATGGGAAAAAATTGTATGAATATGCAAGAGATGGAAAACAAATAGAAAGAACACCACGAAAAATACAAATATATGATATAAAAATTGAAAACATTGATTATGCTAATAATGAAATAATTTTTAAAGTAAAATGCTCCAAAGGAACGTATATAAGAACTTTATGCGAATCAATTGCAGAAAAAATAGGTACAATAGGTGTTATGAAAGAATTAACAAGAACTAAAATAGATAATTTTTGCATTGATGATTGCATTAAATTGGATGAATTAGAAAAAAGCCCTGATAAAGATAAAAAAATTATTTCTATTGAAAATTTATTTAAAAATATTGAAAATATTATTTTAAATGATAGAAAAACAGAATTGTTTTTGAATGGTGTAAAACTTACACAAGTGTTAGATGATGGAATATATAAAATTTATAATAATAATAAATTTTTGGGAATAGGTGTAGTAAGCAAAGGTTTATTGAAAAGAGATGTTGTTTTATAGTATGAAGGAAGAAGCTTAAAGGCTTTTATATGATAATATTTATTAGAGGTAGATAGTATTAGAAGTATTAGAGAATTTTAATGATAAATAAATTAAAAAAACGAACAAATTTTCGAAAAAGTATTGACAAAATGAAAAGGAAGATATAAAATACTACCAAACAAAAGTTCTAAAGAAACTAAGGAGGTAGTAGTATGAAAAATCAAGTAATTACTTATACTGTAAATAAAACGAATGATAGTGTTTTATATATTTCGGTTCAAAATGGAGAAGTTTTAGTACGTGCTCCTTGGTATACAACTCAGAATAAAATTCAAGAAATTGTTGCCAATAAAAGAGAATGGATAATAAAAAAGCTAACAGAATATGAAGAAAAAAAAGAAGAAAAAATAAGCTTACGTCCAATACAGATTTTAGGTATTACTTATAGCTTAAAAGTATTATATAAAAATGTGAATGTAATTCAGTGTGATTTGGAAAATAATGTTGTGAAGATTTGCTTACCAAAGAAATATAAAAAAATAAGTAAAGAGTCAATGACAGATATTTTAATTGATAAATTATATACAAAAATTTGTGAAAGAGAACTTGACAACATAATGGATAAAAGTAGGACATTGACAGGAATTGCACCTGAAGATTATAAGATAATGGATATGAATGATTGTATTGCAAAATGTACACAAGATAAAATAATAATTGTTAATCCTCGTATTATTAAATATAAAAGAGAAGTTGTGGAATATATTATTATGCATGAATTTTGTCATTTGAAGTATAAAAATCATACTAAAAGTTTTTATAATATGCTTTCAAAATATATACCAAATTATTCAAAATTTGAAATTGAAAATATGAAATATTAAAATAATAAAAGGGCTATAAATGAACAGCCCTTTTTATATTATATGAAATTTCTCTGAACTTCCTATAATATAAAGCATTCCACAGAAAAATTGTTATACAATTTTTCGCGGACGAACAAAGACGTGGACTTTAAAATATTATAAATAGCGAAAATGTTGATAATGTCCGCTTTTGTTCTATTATATAAATGTTTATAATATGAGTATGATTTTACAAAAATTATTGAATATAAGAATAATGTCATTTTATTGTAAAAACAAATAGTTTTATATGAAATTTAATTGAAATATTGTTAAAAAAGGTTTGGCATTATTTTAAATATATGTTTTATTGTTTTTTTATGTAAGAAATGATAAAATATGCCCAAATAAAAAACTATTAAATTGATTAACAGAAAGATAATAAATTGGAGGATGTTATGGAATTTGATGATGGAGAATTTGATGAAAATTTATTAATTCCTAGGATTAAAGATGAATCAGAAGAAATGCAAGAAACATCATTAAGACCTCAAAAATTGAAGGAATATATTGGACAGAATAAAGTAAAAGAAAATATGAAGATATGTATAGAAGCAGCAAAAAAAAGAAAACAAACATTGGATCATGTATTATTATATGGACCTCCAGGATTAGGAAAAACAACATTAGCAAATATTTTGGCAAATGAAATGGGTACAAATATAAAGATTACATCTGGTCCAGCAATAGAAAAACCAGGAGATTTGGCTGCAATTTTAACAAGTTTATCAGAAAATGATATTTTATTTATAGATGAAATACATAGAATGAATAGAAATGTAGAAGAAATATTATATCCTGCTTTGGAAGATTATAATTTAGATATAATTATCGGTAAAGGACCTGCTGCAAGATCAATAAGACTTGATTTACCTAAATTTACTCTAGTTGGTGCTACTACTAAAGTTGGAAGTTTATCAACACCACTTCGTGATAGATTTGGAATAGTAGAAAGATTAGAACTATATGCTCCAGATGATTTAGATACTATTATTCGAAGATCTGCGGATATTCTTGGAATATCTATAGATAATGAGGCATCTATGGAAGTAGCAAAACGTTCAAGGGGAACACCTAGAATTGCAAATAGACTTTTAAAAAGAGTTGCTGACTTTGCACTTGTACTAGGAGATGGAAATATTTCTTTAAGGATTGCAAAAATAGCATTAAATAAATTAGAAATAGATGATTTAGGGCTTGATAATACAGATAAAAAAATCTTAGAATCAATTATTTATAATTATAGAGGTGGACCAGTTGGTATTGAAACATTAACAGCAACTATTGGAGAAGAGAATGGAACAATAGAAGATGTTTATGAACCATATTTGTTACAAATAGGATTTATTGCAAGAACTCCTAGAGGAAGAGTAGCTACACCATTAGCTTATGACCATTTAGGAATAGAATATTATGAAAAATAAGGATTGTAAATGAATATAAAAAAATTGAATTTAACTAAGCTAATAAAAAATATTTTAATATTTGTTTTAATATTTATAATTTGCTCTTCAAATATACTTCAAAAATCAATAAATAATTTAGATGAAATCTGGAATTATAATTTTGCAAGAAATATTGCGGATGGTTTGGCACCATACAGAGACTTTAATATGATAGTAACACCATTACTATATTTTATATGTGGAGTTATTTTAAAAATATTGGGAAATCAATTAATTGTTATGAGATTTTTGGCTATTCTTCTAATGTCTTCAGTATTTTTTATGGCTTTTCAAATTTTGAGAAGGGTGACTAACTCTCAAATTGCTATTATTTCATTAAGTGTGTTACTCTATGCTTTTAAAGATATAATGTGTATTGATTACAATTATGCAGTATTATTGATTGCTTTATTGGTGTTATATATTGAAATTTACAAAAAGAATGTATCTGTTTTTGAATGTAATTTTAGAAGAGAGTTTCTTATTGGATGTATTGCAGGATTGTCAATTTTGTGTAAACAGACTACAGGATTGGCAATAACAATTGCATGCATTGGTTATAAAATATTAGCTGTTAGAAATAAAGACGAATTAAAAAAATTTTTAAAAATCGGATTTATAAGGTTGATAGGTGCAATAGTACCTGTATTAATATTTATTATATATTTGTTGGTTAATAATAATTTATTTGATTTCCTAGATTATACAGTTTTAGGATTAAAAACATTTACTAATTCAATACCATATACCTCTTTTATGAAAAAGAAATTGATTTATGCTTTGTATGTACCAACATTTATACTAATAATGTTTATAAGTGCATTAATAAAAAATAAGAGAGAAGTTTATGTTCTTTTTGCATATGCAATTTCAAGTTTTGTTGTTGCTTTTCCAATTACTGATAAAATTCATTTTGGAATAGGCAGTTTAATTACATTTATTGCATCAATTTATTATTTTTATTGTATATTAAAAAAATATATACCAGTAAAAGAAAAAGGAAGAAAAATAATATATATATTAGGAAATTTTGTAGGAACTTTTGCAATTTTATTGTTTGCACTATATTCAGGGAATATAATAATTAATAAGTATATAAGAGCTCCAAAAGAATATGAATTGTCACATTTTTATGGAATACCAGAAAATATTAATTTAAAGAAACGAATATTAGAGGTAGATAATTATATAAACACACAAAGAGAAAATGGGAAAAAAGTTTATATTTTAGATTCTGAAGCAGCTATTTATAATATACCTTTAAATATTTATTATAAGGATTATGATATGTTTAATCAAGGTAATTTAGGTGCTAAGGGAGAAGATGGAATAATTGAAAGAATTAAAGCTGAAGATAATTGTGTTTATTTAATAAAAAGTAATAATATTAATTGGCAACACCCAACAAAAGTAAGAGAATATGTACAAAACAATTTGAACTTAATGGGAAAAATCTCAATTTTTGATATTTATCAAAAGAGTGAGGAATAAGGTAAAGTTGATATACAAACAGGCAGAAAGTTATAAAATAACTTTCTGCCTGTTTGTATAATGAAAAAAATAAAATTGTAAAGTTTTTAATACATGTAATTTGAAAACTACTATTAATATATATTTACTATTTTTTAAGATGAATTTACATTATTATTACATATTTTATGAATTATTGTAAATGATACAAGCATTTGCTATTATTAATATAAAGAAAAGTAAGAAGGTACTAAACATGAAAAAAAATAAATCTATAAAGCGTAGACTTGAAAAAATATTTTATTTAATACTAATAATAGCTATATTAATTATAAATATAAATACATTAATGGTTGTTTTTGCAGAATCTGAAGAAGATGCTAAGAATATGAATATTACGAAAATACAAGACAATCAAAACAATATTGTGCGTATTGCTGATACGAGTACAGTAGATGATTATAAAAAATATATAAATAATCAAGGTGGCAGATATAATGGTCGTGTGTGGACTGACAAATCAGTTTATGCAAACAATGGAGAAGGAAAAGTTACGTTAGATGATAAGTTTAATATACAATATGATGATGATTTCTTAACAGTTTTTTCAGCTTTAGGTTCAAGCCAATCAGTAGAGCAGTCAATAACGTTGGGATTAGATACTTCAATTATTATTGATGTTTCAGGTTCTATGGGAGTAGATGTTGTTGACAATCTGGAACATGATGATGAACAAACACGTATAGCACATTCAAGAATTCAAGCTACAGTTACGGCGGTTAATAATTTAATAGATAAATTAATGGATAGTAATGAAAAAAATAGAATATGCGTTATAGCGTATGGTGGTACATCTTATGTACTTATGGAATTGGAACATTATACAAAAATTGAAGGTAGCAATGAATATATTACTGTTGAAGATTTTAAATATTATGATGAGAAGACTCTTACAAAGAGTGGATCATCAGCATATACTCTTCATGCACATGCAAAGAAATCTAATAATGAAATTATTGATCATACAGTTAGAAACAATTATACTGCAAACATGCCAGATGAAAAAGAAGAAAATATTAATGCATGCATAGGATTTAATACAAATATGCAAGCAGGTATTTATGCTGGATTTGAAGAATTATATGATAATGTAGATAGTAAAGTTATGCGTATTCCAACTGCAATTATAATATCAGATGGTGGTTCAAATTATGCTTTAAAAGATAAAGGAAACATTACTGGGGATGAATGGCATAATGTTCCAATAGTAAATTCACTTGAAAATTATAATAATAGTAATATTTATAAAAAATATCGTACAGAAACAAATGAAATGAATAGAGGTGGAAAAGAGACTATATTGGATATTTTACTAACTGCTTCTTATATGAAAGTTAAAGTACAAAAAAAGTATGAAGAAGTATTTAACAAGTTTAATATGTCTAAATATGATAATTCAATAGATTTTAAAATACATACTGTAAGTGTTGATACTTCAGAAATGGTTTATACAGATACTACACAATGGCAAGTACCAAGAATATATACGACTCTTGATCCTAAGAATTTCTTTAAACAGGATTTATCAGATGTAAAATGGGATTTTAAACAAGATAGTATAGATGCATATGAGCTTTGGAAACAATGGAAAACATCTACTGAAAATGTTTCCACAGTCTTTAAAGATAGTGATAATAGGCAAATAAATTTTAAAGTAAATAAGTTGAAAGATGATGATGAAGTTACAAATGAAGATATTATTCAAAATATTTACTATAATGAATCTTTTAGAGACATTTCATCAGGAGATATAGAGAGCTCATTTTCAGAAATTATAGCTACTGCGGTTACATCATTTAATCCAATTGATAGTAGTGAAAATGAAGCAGGAGATGTAGATTCTTTATCATATATAGATCCAATAGGAAAGTATATGGAGGTAAAAGAAGTAAAAAAATTATTATTATTTGGAAGAGAATATAATATAATAAAAGATGGTGAGCCAGTTGTAGAAGATAATGATAATAAAAAAATATCAAAACAGTATTACAAACCTGTTAATTCAGACAATAAAGATATAGAAATAATGAATGAAAGCTATGGAAATGAGAGAAAATTTAAATTAAGCGATATAAAAATATGGAAGGAAGTTAATTATACAAATGAAAAAAGTGATTCAGATTATGATGAATTACTACATGTAACGATTCCTAGTAATGCAATACCAATCCATTTGGATTCGATAGAAATTGATGAATTAAATAATGTGAAAAAATATGAAACAAATAGTAGTACAGATTTCGCATTACCAATTCGAATTGTGTATACAGTTGGAATAAATAGCCAAATAATTAATCAAGATTCTAAAGAAATTGACTTTACAAAAATATCAAAAGATTATTTTAAAGAAAAAAGAGAAGAAATAGAGCAAAATGGAAAAAAGGATACATATATATATTTTCTTTCTAATTTCTATAACAAAAAAATATATGATTCAGAAAATAAACAAACATCTGGTAATGCGGGAATAACGTTTATACCATCATCCAATAATAGGTTTTATATATTTCAAAAAAACTTAATTATTTATGAAAAATCTAGTGGTGGAAATGATAAAGGAGAAGGAGAGTTAAAAGAAACAGGTGGAAATGTTCAATTATCAAATCCAGTGACGGATTTAAGCAAAATAAATCCAAAAGAGACGTACTACTTTGCAATAGATTATTATGTACCAGAGGAAAATAGTGACAATTCAGAAGGCAGATATGTTCAATATGCAACAGCACATAAAGGTGCAGAGTTTTTAGATGAAAAAGGTGAAAGTTATTTAACTTATTATGATACAGCAAAGAAACAAGAAGTAAGTAAAAAGGGACAGGATGTTGTTGTTACAACAAAAAAAGAGCGAAAAGAATAGAAAATTTGACGAATTTTTCTAACCAAAAAGAAAACAATTCAACTAAAACAGCGGATATTTATTATGCACCATCTTATGGTAATAGTAAAGATAGTGAAAAATATAGTATAATTGCGTATTTGGGTAATAATGGGGAAATAGCTGTTAAAATGAAATTAGGTTCAGCTCAAATAACAAAAGTAGATGAATCAAATAAAACATTACAAGGAGCAGTATTTGGATTATATGCAAAGGAAGATATAGAAATAGATGAGGAAACAATTTATAAAGCTGGAAAAGAAATAGAAAGAAAAACAACTGGAGAAAATGGAATAGTTAAATTTGAAAATTTGTATTTGGGAAAATATGAAATAAGAGAAATACAAGCACCTCAGGGATATGATTTGCAAGAAGATACAATAAATTTTGAAGTAACTAATGAAAACTTAGAACATGAATTCACCGTTGAAAATACGTTAAAAGATAATCCAATAAAAGAAAATCAAGAGGATAAGAAAATAACCAATAAAAAGTCAATTAAGGAGAATGCAGTAAAAGAAAACTTATCTCAGGGACTATCTAAAGGAAAATTACCAAACACTGGAAATAAAAAATATAGGCTATTGTTAACATTAGCAATAGATGCTATAAGTATTTGTATTATATCTTGTGTAAAATATAAAAAATTAGTATAGAATAAATTCAAAAAATTAAAAAAATGGTATGAGAAGAAATATTATAGGAAATATAATATTTCTTTTTCTATAATATGAAAGTTCTAATTTCATATTATAGAAAAAATTTATACAAGATAGTCTTTTATATTCTATAAAAGAATTATATAATAGAGATGAAAAATTAAATAAATATATATAAATGGATTGAAGTAATATATTAATAATATTGTTGCAAAAAATTGAATAAGGTTGGCAATAAGAATTGTGTTTGATTAAGTATTAATAGAATATAAAATTATTGCTAAAATAATAAAGAAATAATTATATTTTAGAAGGAGAAAGATAATGAAATTATTAATGCATACATGTTGTGCACCATGTAGTGTGTATTGTATAGACTCTTTAAGAAAAGAGAATATTGAACCAGTTTCATATTGGTACAATCCAAATATTCATCCATATATTGAATATAAAACAAGAAGGGATACACTAATTGAATATAGTAAAATGGCAAATTTTGAATTAATTATAAATGAAGAATATGGACTAAAGAAATTTTGTAAAAATGTTATAGATGATATAGAAAAAAGATGTATTAATTATTGCTATCCAGTTAGATTAGAACAAACAGCCAATTATGCTAAAGAAAATGGATATGATGCATTTACTACTACATTATTAGTTAGCCCATACCAGAAACATGATGAGTTAAAAAAAATATGTGAAAAAATAGCTAAACAGTACAATATAGATTTTTTATATAGAGACTTTAGAGAAGGATTTAGAGAAGGACAAGCTAAAGCAAGAGAATTGGGATTGTATATGCAAAAATATTGCGGTTGTATTTTTTCAGAGGAAGAGAGATATCAAAAGCAAATCGAAAAAGATAAAAAAATTGGACTTAGTTGGTGATTTTAGAAGAAGACAATATAGTTATGTTATGGTATGAATAAGTTAAACTAATGTGCCTAAAAATGATTTATACAAAAAGGAGAAAGAATTTGGTAATTACAATAGATGGATTAGGTGTTAATGGAAAATCAACATTGGCGAAAATGATTTCTACAAAAATAAATTTCAAAAATTTTAATACAGGTGCTATATATAGATGTATAGCATTAGAAATTGTTAATCACAATTATGATATCAGTAATTTAGATAAGATAATAGACAAGTTGTCAAATATAAAAATAGATTTTATAGATGAAAAAGTTTATTTAAATGATATAGATGTTACAGAAAAAATTCAAACAGAGGAAATATCTGTTAAATCTACTAGATGGGCTACATTACCAGAAATAAAAGAAATAGTAAGAAAAATACAAAGAGATTTTGTACAAAATAATGATACAGTTATGGAAGGAAGAGATATAGCAACTAGAATAGTACCTGATGCTGAAGTTAAGTTTTATTTATATTCAGATTTTGAAAAAAGAGTAGAAAGATTATGGAAAAAAGATACACGAATTAGTATAGAAACAATAAGAAATAATTTGAAGATTAGAGATGATTTAGATATAAATGGTGGAAATTTTATTAAACCACAAAATGCTATAGAAATTGATACAACAAATTTAAATATTAATGAAGTTTTTGATATAATGTTAAAAGAAATAAAAAAATTTGTAAAAATTGAAGGAATATTATTATGAAAAAAACAATAGTATTAGTAATATTGATAGTAATTATTTTAGCTGTAAGCATATTTGTTGCATATAATAAGTACAATCAAAAAGTATTATATGAGACAACATATTATTTTGCTTTTGGTAGTAGAGCAGTGAAAATTTATGAAAATGGAAAAGTATTTGATGATTTAGAAATTGAAGAGCCTGAACATACCCAAAATTATAAGTACGTGAAAAATTTAACTAGAGATGAAATCAATAATTTAAAGAAAAAAATGAATGAAAATAGAGAAATAATAGATGATTATGTGATACAATTGATATATGGTGTTAGTCAATTTGATGATAATGGAAATTATTAAAAAATATTTTAAATATAAAGGGAAAAAAAGATGAACAAAGGGAAAAAAATAATATTAGTATTAGTTTGTGTTTTAGTAGTATTATTAATCTCAATTTTAGGTATTAATTATAGTCAAAAAAATAATATGGAAAATAATAATGGTATGGCAATAATTGAAGATAAAAATAATTCTATTGATAATTCACAGGAAAATGAATATTATGCAGATGATAATAATGAACAGGAAAGTAATGATGATAATGCAAAAGAGCAAAATGAAAATAATGTATCAAATTCAGCAGAACAGGATAAGAAAGACAATACCGAAAAAGAAACAAGTACAGCTAATAAAACCGACAAAAATACTGAAAAAACTGACAATTCAAATAGTAAAAATAAGTCATCAAGTAAAAATAGCACAACAAATAAAAATGACAAGAAAGATGATACAACTGTGGCTAATTTAGGAAAAAATGATGTTTTTGCTAAATATTATGAAAAGGCAGATGAAATGTTAAAAAATATGACATTAGAGGAAAAAGTCGGACAAATGTTTTTGGCACGATTCCCAGAATCTGGCGTTATTGAAGAAATAGAAAACTATAACCCTGGAGGATATGTTTTATTTAGTAGAGATTTTAAAAATCAAACTAAAAGTTCTATGCTTAGTAAATTAAAAAAATGCCAAAATGCAAGCAAAATAAAATTAGCATTAGGTGTTGATGAAGAGGGCGACACTGTTGTTAGGGTAAGTTCTAATAAAAATTTTCGTACAAGCAAGTTTTTATCACCACAGCAATTATATAAGAGAGGTGGATTAGAGGAAATATTAAAAGATTCAACAGAAAAAACAAAACTTTTGAAAAGTATTGGATTAAATATGAATCTTGCTCCAGTAGCTGATGTCCCTACAAAATCATCTTCATTCATTTATGATAGAGCTTATGGAAGAGGAGCAAAGGAAACAGCAACATATGTTTCAAAATTAACCCAGAGAATGAATAGTGATGGAATAATTTCTGTAATGAAACATTTTCCCGGATATGGGGACAATGTAGATACACATACTGAAATAGCAATAGATAATAGATCATATAGTTCTTTTACTAAATCTGATTTCCTACCATTTAAAAGTGGAATTCAAGCTGGTTCTCCTTGTATATTAGTTAGCCATAATATTGTAAAATCAATGGATTCATCTAAACCTGCTTCATTATCAAAAAAAGTACATAATATTTTGAGAAATGAATTGAATTTTTCTGGTATAATTATGACAGATGATTTAGCAATGGATGCAGTTAAAAAGTATTCTGAAAATGGTGAAGCAGCGGTACAAGCAGTATTGGCAGGAAATGATATGATTATTTCATCAAGCTTCAAAAAACAAAAACAAGAAGTTTTGAATGCAGTAAAACAAGGAAAAATTTCCGAAAAACAAATTAATACAGCAGTAAAAAGAATATTGTCATGGAAACTTAAATATAAAATTATTTAATTGTTGAAGCGGATAGTTGATAATAAAAAAAGTTAATAAAAGATAAATACTTCAGTAGTTTAGAAAAAATGATATTAAGCTAGTTGATTATTTATAATTAGACGGTTGAGCATATTTAACAGAATAAAAAATACTTTATTGTCTTTAAAAAATATGCATAAAATAAATATTAAGGAATTTGATTATAAGATGAAAAAATATATAATATTAGATTTCGGCAAGGTTTTAGCTTATCCAACAACTGGTGAATGGTTTATAACACCATTATTTTTAAAATTAATAAATATGGATTCAATTAATAAAGAACAACTGCTTAATGTAATGAATAAATATAATTTTATTGTTTCACGAAATGCTAAAACTCTTGAAGATGAATATAATATATTTTATGATTTTTACAAAAATGTTTTAAATGCTATAAATTATCAAACATCAGAAGATATTATAAAAAAATTAGCTAATAGTATAACATATGAGGATGATAAATATGGATTTTATAATGACATATATGAAGAATTAGATAAATTATCTAAAAAATACACTTTGTTATTATTGTCAGATAATTGGCCTTGTGCCATTCGTATAATGAGGGACAAAAAGATTGATAAATATTTTAAAAAGGTTTATATTTCATCAATATATGGTACACAAAAGAAAGATGGAAATTTCTTTGACTATCCAATTAATGATTTTAATATAAAAAAAGGTGAGGCAATATTTATAGATGATAATGAACAATTACTTGATGTTGCGGTAACAAAAGGATTAGATGTTATATTAATGGATAGAGATAATAATGTTAAAAATTCAAAATATAAAGTAATTAGAAAATTAAAAGAAATTGATTAATTGCAAAGGAGAAAAAATGGTAAGTATTAGATATGCTAACGCAATGGCAGAAACATTGCATTATCTTAAGGGAGTGAGGGAAGAAGATATAAATCGAATTCCTAAAAAGTTTAAAAAATTTTTAGAAGAAAATGCTTCAAAGGATTATGTATGTGAATTTGATTATACGAAGCCACTTAATGAATTAAAATTACTTGATGAAACAAGAGGAATTATTGGTACAATATGTTTAAATTATTGGTGTAATACTAAAGAAGAAAAAGAATTATTTTTAAATAAAATACATGATAATGAAGTAAAATATCAACAGGAACTAAGAGAAAAATATAATCCAGATAACATATTTAAGAGTACTAAAAATCAAGAAATTAATTCTACTGAGAAGGTTGAAGAAAAAAATCAAAATCCACTAATGGAATATAAACCATCATTTTTTCAGAGAATTATTGAAAAAATAAAAAATATTTTTAAAAAATAAAGAATTATATGATATAGTATAATTCAAATAAAGTTTAAAATTAAATATATATAAAAGGAGTGATTTTATTATGGAAAAGGCTAAAGTGTATTTTACAAAAGAACTAACACCTCAAAGTGTAGTTAAGATGTTTAAAGTTTTAGAAAAAGAATTGCCTGGAAAAGTTGCTGTTAAAGTGCATTCAGGTGAGGAAGGAAACCAAAATTATTTAAGACCTGCATTTTTAAAAGACATGATAGAATATGTTAATGGAACTGTTGTAGAGTGTAATACTGCATATGATGGCGCTAGGGATACAACTGAAAAACATAAAAAATTAATGGAAAGTCATGAGTGGTCTAAATATTTTGACGTAGATATTATGGATGCAGAGGGACCAGACAAAGTTTTAGATATTCCAAATGGAAAGGTTATTAAGAAAAATTATGTGGGACAAAATATTGATAATTATGATTCAATGTTAGTTTTATCACATTTTAAAGGACATCCTATGGGTGGATATGGAGGAGCACTAAAACAGTTATCAATAGGTGTTGCTTCAAGTAAAGGAAAAAGATATATACACTGCTCTGGAAAAGAAAATGCAAGTTATGAAGATATGTTTAAGTCAGATCAAATTAAATTTTTAGAATCAATGGCTGATGCAGCATCTTCTGTTGTAAAATATTTTGGAGATAATATTGCATATGTAAATATAATGTGTAATATGTCAGTTGATTGTGATTGCTGCAATGTAGCAGAGGATCCATGCATGAAAGATATAGGAATTTTAGCTTCTCTTGATCCAGTTGCAATTGATAAAGCATGTGTCGATTTGGTTGAGAAATCTGATGATCCAGGAAGAGATCATTTATTAGAAAGGATAAATTCAAGACATGGAAAGCATACAATAGATGCTGCTGAAGAATTAGGTATTGGTACAAAAGAATATGAACTAATAGAAGTAGAATAAGGAAGGAATGAAATAAAATATGCCAAGTTTTGATAATTTAAAGAAAACAGATATTGAAGTGTATGAATCAATAGAAAAAGAATTGAAGAGGCAACAAAACAAAATTGAATTGATTGCATCTGAAAATTTTGTAAGCAATTCAGTAATGGAAGCAATGGGAAGTTATATGACAAATAAATATGCAGAGGGATATCCATCTGCTAGATATTATGGCGGTTGTGAATATGTTGATGTAGTAGAAAATTTAGCAAGAGATAGAGTGAAAAAAATATTTGGAGCAGAGCATGCTAATGTACAACCTCATTCTGGTGCACAAGCTAATATGGCTGTATATTTTGCAGTATTAGAACCAGGAGATACAGTTTTAGGAATGAATTTGTCACATGGTGGACATTTAACACATGGAAGTAAAGTTAATTTTTCAGGAAAATTATATAATTTTATTCCTTATGGAGTTGATAAAGATACAGGAAGAATTGATTATGATGAATTAGAAAGATTGGCTATTGAGAATAAACCTAAATTAATATTAGCAGGAGCTAGTGCATATCCAAGAGAAATTGATTTTGCGAAAATTAGAGAAATTGCTGATAAAGTTGGTAGTATTTTTATGGTAGATATGGCACATATTGCAGGACTTGTTGCTGCAGGACTTCATCAAAATCCTGTAAAATATGCTGATATTGTTACATCAACTACACATAAAACTTTACGTGGACCAAGAGGTGGCTTAATTCTTTGCAAAGAGCAATATGCTAAAGCTATAGATAAAGCAATTTTCCCTGGAATTCAAGGAGGCCCTTTGATGCATGTTATTGCAGCAAAAGCAGTATGCTTTGGAGAAGCGTTGAAACCTGAATTTTCAGAATATCAAAGACAGATAGTAAAAAATGCAAAAGCTTTGGCTGATGAATTATTAAAATTTGGATTTGATTTGGTATCTGGTGGAACAGATAATCATTTAATTTTAATAGATTTAAGAAGCAAACATATAACAGGAAAAGAACTAGAAAAAAGATTAGATGATGTTGGAATAACTGTAAATAAAAATGCTGTGCCATTTGATACAGAAAAACCAACAATAACAAGTGGAATTAGAGTAGGAACACCAGCTGTTACAACAAGAGGATTTAAAGAAGAAGATATGAAAGAAATTGCTGAATTAATTAATTTGACAGTAGATAAATATGAAGAAAAACAAGATGAGATTAGAAAAAGAGTAGAAGAAATCTGTAATAGATATCCTTTATACCAATAATTAAATATAAAAATAAAAGTTATATAGTTGGGGAATATTATAATTTGAATATGTTATTTTTTAAAATGAAATAATGAATTTTGAATAATTATAATATTTTCCAGCTAAATTTGTGCCTTAAGAAAGAAAGTGATAAAAATGGACAATCAGTTTTTAAGAACAGAATTATTAATTGGAGAAACAGGTGTGCAAAAACTGCATAATTCTAAAGTAGCAATATTTGGAATTGGTGGTGTTGGTTCTTTTGTTGTGGAGGGACTAGTAAGAGCTGGTATTCAAAAATTTGTATTAGTAGATAATGATAATGTTTGCTTAACAAATCTTAATAGACAGTTGATTGCTACAAGAGAAACTATAGGAAAAAGTAAAGTTGATTTGGCTAAGGAAAGAATATTACAAATTAATCCAGAAGCGGAAGTTGAAGTACATAAACAATTTTTTGTTCCTGAAACAAAAGGAATAATTGATAATTCTATTGATTATATAGTTGATTGTATAGATACAGTTACTTCAAAAATTGAATTAATAGTAAGGGCAAATTATTTGAATATTCCAATTATTTCATGTATGGGAACAGGAAATAAATTAGATCCTACGAAGTTCGAAATAACTGATATATATAAAACGAGTGTATGTCCACTTGCAAAAGTTATGAGAAAAGAACTTCGTAATAGAAATATTTCAAAATTAAAAGTATTATATTCAAAAGAAGAACCAATAAATGTACAATTTGAGGAAGATGGTAAGAGAGTACCAGGAAGTATTTCTTTTGTACCATCAGTTGCAGGATTAATTATTTCAGGAGAGGTAGTAAAAGATATTATAAAATGTTAAGGATATTTTAATTTTTTAATGATATTTTATAGAAAAATCGAATTATGGAGATGGCTAATAAAGTGAACACTAGAAAATTGAAAAAGATTACTAATAATAAAGAATTTATGGAAAATGTTAATCCAATAATCATAAATGAGAAAGTTCAAAGAATGAAACAATTTATACAACATGGGAATACATCTTGTTTTGAACATTGTTATATGGCATCATATTATACATATTTTATTTGTAAAAAGTTGCATTTAGATTATAAATCTGCATCAAAAGCTGCTATGTTACATGATTTCTTCTTGTATAATTGGAGAATAAAAGAAGATTATCATAGATTACATGCATTTACGCATGGAAAAATGGCTTGCAAAAATGCATGTCTTGAGTTTGATTTAAATGATAAAGAAAAAGAGATGATAACTAAACATATGTGGCCAATAACGGTTATTCCACCTAAGTATAAGGAAACTTATATTTTGACATTAGTTGATAAATATTGCACAATGGAAGAATTATTTGTGTATTATCGAAGTTTATTTATGTATGCAATGACATATAAAATTAAATATAATATTATGTGTATTATGCTAGAAATTAAACTTTTTAAAGCTATTAGAACAATAAAATATGCTATAAAAGAAAAATTACTTATGCAAGCTAAGTTAAAAATTTGACAGAGTTTTTTATATATAATATAATTACACCGAAAATTTAAAGAGAATATATTTTGTATGATAGTAATGGAGGGAATGTTATGGATTTTGTTGCTAATGATGATAAAAAAGTAGAAATTCAAGTTGGAGATGATATTTATTTAAGACATGCTGTAAAAACTAAGTTTGTTACAACTGATGACAATTATATTGACATAGTTAAACAATATGTTGGAGATTTATATCAAGATGGAGATATAGTTTCAATTAGCGAAAAAATTATTGCTATATGCCAAAACAGAATAGTTAAAAGAGAAGATATAAAAATAGGCTTTTGGGCAAATACATTATCTAAATTTGCTAATCAAAAAAATCGTGGTGGCTATGGAGTTGGAATGGCAATAAATATGCAATATGCTATAAATAAAGTTGGTCTTCCTAGGGTTTTACTTGCAAGTTTCTTAGGTGGAATTACTAAATTATTTGGAATTAAAGGTGTATTTTATAAAGTAGTTGGTAGAGAAGTTAGTGGATTAGACGGATTCTATGATGGTGCATGGGATGCATATAGAGATATTGGTATAGAAATTCCTGAAAATCCATCAGGTGTATGTAATGAAATAAAGGAAAAACTTGGAATTACTTGTATGATAGTTGATTCAAATGATTTTGGTAGGGTTATTCTTGGAAAGTCTGATGATATTAAGTTTGAAAATTCTGTATTAGAGCAAATGATTGCTGATAATCCTGCAGGACAAGGACAACAATTAACACCAATTATTCTTATTAGAAAAAAGGCTTAAATTATGGGAATGTACATATTAAAAAATAAATAAGTTGAAGAGAGCGTTTATATTTTGGAGAGTATGTTAATTATTAACATACTCTTTTTTTGGTGCTAAATAAAAAAATGTATTTTTTTATAAAAACGAAATATACTATACATATATAGTATTATAAACTTTTTTAGCATTGGAAAGGAAGGTTTAGAATTATGAAGATTATATATTATATAGCGCTTACTTTAGTAATCATAGGAGCATTAAATTGGTTACTTGTAGGACTATTTGATTTTAATTTAGTTGCTTCTATATTTGGAAGTATGAGCATATTGAGTAGAATAATTTATACACTAGTTGGAATTTCAGGGCTTATATGTATTGGATTGTATACAAAAATTGAAGACTAAGTAAGTGTAAAAATTGATGAGAGTGTTAATTTTAAAAAAATGTTAACACTCTCTTATTTTATGTTATAATGTATAAAATATTATAAGTGGGAGAAGTTTTACTTGGAAATTTTTTTAATTATAACATTTTGCTTTATTATACCAATTTGTGTGTTAATTAAGCCTATTGTTGAAAGTGTTAAAAACAAAAGTAGTATAAAAGAATTTTTTAAAAACAATATAATTGAAATATTAATGGTTTTAATATTAATATTAGGAAGTTTGGCCAGACTATATAATATAGGAAATATGCCTAATGCTCTAAATGTTGATGAAGCTTCTAGCGGATTTGATGCTTTTTCTCTTATGAAATATAGAATAGATAGAAAGGGTAATTCTTTTCCAATTGTGTTGTATGCTTGGGGAAGCGGTCAAAGTGTATTATATTCATTAATTACAATTCCATTTATTGCTTTAGGTGGATTAACAGAATTTACTATAAGAGCTCCAATGGCTATTGTAGGAATAATTTCATTATATGTAATATATTATTTGATAAAAAATATTTTTGATGATAAAAAAATAGCCTTGCTTGGATTACTTATTTTAGCAATTTGCCCATGGCATATAATGAAAAGTAGATGGGGAATGGAGTGTAATTTGTTCCCGGATTTAGTATTGTGGGCTGTATTCTTTTTAATAATTGGCTTGAAAAATAAGAAAATAATTTATCAAATAGTGGCATTTATTATTTTAGGAATTTCTGCATATTCATATGCAACGTCATATTTATTTTTACCTGTATTAGTATGTGGAATCTTAATTTATTTAGTGATAAAAAAATCAATATCTATAAAAAAAGCTATAATGTATTTGATGATTGTATTTTTAATAACATTACCATTAATAATATATTTGATAATTAATACATTCGGACTAAATCAAATTTCAATATTTGGAATAACTTTGCCTAAAATGGCAGTAAATAGATATGAAGAAGTTTCAACAATATTTTCTAGTAATGTGATTGAAAATATAGTTGATAATTTATTGGATACTGTTAGATTATTTATTTTACAGTATGATAAATTGGATTGGAATGCTTTAAAAAATTATGGATTGATGTATTTAATGAGTTTTCCGTTTTTTATAATTGGAGTAGTGCAAAATATAAAGAAATACAAAGAAAATTTATTCAATCAAATTATGAACATATGGATGATTGCTTCATTAGTATTAGCAAGTTTTTGTAAAATAAATATAAATCATATAAATATTATTGTTATACCATATGTTTACTATATTATTTTAGGAATATATGAGATTATAAAAAGGTATGAATTATTAGTACCATGGATAATTTCATTATATATTTTTAGCTTTATAATGTTTATGTCTAGCTACAGTAAACAAAATTTTAATGATTATTTTACTTTCACATCAGGAATTAAAGAAGTATCAGAATATTGTGAAGAACAAAATGTGGAAAATGTTTATTGTTCGTATTCTTTTAAAGAACCGTTTATATACTTTATGTTTTATCAAAAATATGATACAAATAATTATAATGAAACAGTTCAGTATTTTAAAGAAAATGGAACTTTTGATAATATAAAATCATTTGGAAAATATAATTTTTATTTACCAGAAAAAGTTGAGGGAAATAATATTGTTATAGTGCCTAAGAATTTTAAAATTAATTATGAAATTGAAGCAAAAGATAAAATTACTTTAAATCAATTTGATATATATACATATTAAAAATATTCTTAAATTAGGAAAGGATTGGTACTAATATGCCTAAATTAATTGTTGTAGATGGAAATAGTATAGTAAATAGAGCTTTTTATGGAATTATGGGAAATAAAATGTTGCAAACAGCAGATGGAACTTATACAAATGCAGTTTATGGTTTTCTGGCAATTTTATTTAAAGAATTGGATGAAGTAAAACCTGATTATATTGCAATTGCTTTTGATTTAAAAGCTCCAACTGCAAGACATAAAATGTATGAAGGATACAAGGCTACAAGAAAAGGTATGCCAGATGAATTGGCAAGTCAAATGCCAATTTTAAAGAATGTTTTACATGCTATGAATATTACGATAATCGAAAAAGAAGGATATGAGGCTGATGATATTTTAGGTACCTTATCACAAATGGGGGAAAAAGCGGGGATAGATGTTGTTTTATTAACTGGAGATAGAGATTCATTTCAACTTGCAACTGATAAAGTATCAATTTATATTCCTAGAACTAAAGCAGGAAAAACGGAAACAGATATATTTGATAGGAATAAAGTAATAGAAGTATATGGTGTTGAACCAAAGCAAATGATTGAAGTTAAAGGACTACAAGGAGATACTTCTGATAATATACCTGGAGTACCAGGCATAGGTGAAAAGACAGCACTTTCTTTGATAAAAGAATATGGGACAATTGAAAATTTATATGAAAATATTGATAATGGAACAGATAATATAAAGGGAAAGCAGAGAGAAAAAATTGCTGAAAATAAAGAACTAGCTATGTTATCTAAAACTTTAGGCACAATAAATTTAAATACACCAATAGAAGAAAAAATAGATGATTTGAAAATAAAGGAATGGAATAAAACAGAAGTTCTAAAAATATTCAAAGAATTAAGATTTAATAGATATATAGAAAGATTTAATTTATCTGAGGAAATAGGCGAAAATGAATTGCAAAATGATGAGAAAATTGAATTTCAAAAGGAAGTTATAGATAAAAATACTTTACTTGAATTAAAAAGTAAGATTGAAAAAGATAAAATATTATATTTTTATATTGAAACTATTCAAAGTGATGAGTCTATAATTAAACAAAAAGTAAAGTCAATTAGTTTTTATATGCAAGATGAAAATAAAGTTTATCAATATATAACTGACAATTTGACTGATATAAAAGATTTATTGGAAAATAGAGATATTTTAAAATGCAGTTATGATTTAAAAAGTATCTATATTTTGGCTAAAGAACAAAATATACTTCCAGAAAATTTCATGTTTGATATAAAAATTGCAGGGTACTTGCTGAATGCAACGATGAATTTATATTCAATTCCAGATTTAATGAAGACATATTTAAATCAGAATATTGATGAAAAAAATAATCAAGAAGAACAAATGAACCTATTTGAAACACAAGATAAAGCGGATAATAATTCGTTTATTTATACGTATTCAATTGGAAAATTGCATAATATTTTACAAGAAGAATTACAAAAAAATGATATGTTAAAATTGTTTAATGAAATAGAAATGCCAGTTTTAGAAGTTTTGGCAGATATGCAAATTCAAGGAATATATGTAGATAAACAAGAATTAATTGAATATGGACATGAATTAAAATTACGTTTAGATGAATTGACATCTGAAATTATAAATCTTGCTGGAGAAGAATTTAATATAAATTCACCAAAGCAGTTAGGTGAAATTCTTTTTGAAAAATTGAAACTTCCTGTAATAAAAAAGACGAAAAGTGGCTATTCTACTGATGTAGAAACCTTAGAAAAATTACAAGGTGAACATGAGATTATTGAAAAGATATTAGAATATAGACAATTAGCAAAATTAAATTCAACATATGTAGAAGGAATGATTCCATATATAAATAATAGGACAGGAAGAATACATTCATATTTCCATCAAACTGTTACTGCAACTGGAAGAATAAGCAGTACAGAGCCTAATTTGCAAAATATACCTACTAGAATTGAGTTAGGAAAAAAATTAAGAAAAGTATTTAAACCTGCAGATAATAAAGTATTTTTAGATGCAGACTATTCTCAAATTGAATTAAGAATTTTGGCACATGTGTCCAAAGATAAAACAATGGTTGATAACTTTATAAACGATGAAGATATCCATGCTCAAGCTGCATCTAAAGTTTTTGGCATTCCGCTTGAAAAAGTTACAAAAGAGTTAAGGAGTAAGGCAAAGGCAGTAAATTTTGGAATTGTATATGGGATTAGTGATTTCGGTTTAGCAGCACAAATACATTCTTCAAGAAAAGAAGCTAAAAAATATATAGAGCAGTACTTAGAAAAATATGATGGTATAAAAAAATTTATGACAGATGTTGTTGAGGAAGCTAAAGAAAAAGGTTTTATAGAGACAATATATAAAAGAAGAAGGTATATTCCAGAACTAAAGTCTAAAAATTACATGGTAAGAAAATTTGGCGATAGAGTAGCTATGAATACTCCAATTCAAGGAACTGCAGCTGATATAATGAAGATTGCAATGATTAATGTATTTAATGAATTAAAAAAAGGTGGTTACAAATCAAAGGTGATTTTGCAAGTGCATGATGAATTATTGATAGAGACTGAAATAGAAGAATTAGAGCAAGTTAAATTAATATTAAAAAATTGTATGGAAAATGCTGCAAAATTGTTAGTGCCACTTAAAGTAGAAGTTTCTGAGGGAAAAAATTGGTATGAAGCTAAATAGAGATTGAATATAGAATAGAAAAAATGAAATATCTAAAAAGTATTTCTTTTTTCTTTTTTTTATGATAGAATGTGACAAAATATAAATTCTTTGGAGGTACTAATTATGGAATTTAAAAAATGCCCTCGCTGTGGAAACTTTTTTCATTCAGATTTAGAAGTTTGCCAGGCTTGTAAAACGAACGAAAATTTAGATATACAAAAATTAAGAAATTATATTGATTTAAATGGAACTGAAAATTGTCAAAATGTTCAACAAATTTCTATTGATACAGGAATAAATACAAAAAATTTAAATAGATATTTAGGAACTGCAGAATTTTCAGGAATACTAAATAAAGATTCAAAAAAATAATTTACATAGAGAAAGGATTTTATTAAATGACAAACGTATTTGATACATTAGAAAAAAGAGGTTATGTGGAACAATTAACTCATCCTGAAGAAATAAAAAAATTATTCGAAAAAGAGAGCGTTAGATTTTATATAGGAATTGATCCAACTGCTGATAGTTTACATGTAGGACATTTTATTTCTTTAATGGTAGCATCACATATGCAAAAGGCTGGACATAAACCTATTATTTTGATGGGCGGAGGAACTGCTGTAATAGGTGATCCATCTGGAAAAACTGATATGAGAAAAATGCTTACAATAGAAGATATTGATAATAATGTTGCTTCAATAAAAAAACAAATTGAAAAATTTTTAAGTCTTGAAGGAGAAAATGCAGCGATTATTGTAAATAATGCTGATTGGTTAAGAGACTTAAAATATCTTGAATTTATGAGAAATGTTGGAGTACATTTTTCTGTAAACAAAATGCTTGCAGCAGAATGCTATAAAAATAGATTAGAAACAGGTTTAACTTTTTTTGAATTAGGATATATGCTAATGCAATCATATGATTTCTTGTATTTACATGATAACTATGATTGTAAATTACAAATGGGTGGTAATGACCAATGGTCTAATATAATAGGTGGAGTAGATTTAATTAGAAAAATTGGTGCTGATGATTCTTATGGTTTTACATTTAAATTATTGACAACTAAAGAAGGAAAGAAAATGGGAAAGACCGAAAAAGGTGCATTATGGTTGAATCCTGAGAAAACTTCACCATATGAATTTTATCAATATTGGAGAAATGTTGCTGATGATGATATTGAAAATGTTATGAAACTTCTAACGTTTATTGATGTTGATAAAATAGAAGAGTTAACTAAATATAAAGATGAAAGAATAAATGAAGCAAAGAAGATTGCTGCTTATGAGATTACTAAATTAGTGCACGGAAAGGAAGAAGCAAAAAAAGCTGAAGAGGCAACTATGGCAATGTTTGAAGGAAAAGGAAATGTTGATACAATGGAAGAAACTAAAATTGATGGAAATATTTCTATTGTAGATGCAATTGTTACTTCTGGAATAGTTAATTCAAAAGGTCAAGCTAAAACATTAATTTCACAAGGTGCAATTACTTTAAATGATAAAAAGATTGATGATATATCATACATGTTGCAAGACAGTGATTTCCAAGCTGGATATGCAATCTTAAAAAAAGGAAAAAAGATTTATCACAAACTAGTAAAATAATGTCAATGGGACGGAGAATCTGACATATTAAAAATGTGTCAGATTCTCCGTCCTATTGACATTTTTGGGAAGATTGATGCATAAATTAAAAAAATTATAAAAAAACAAGTATTTACAAATTTTTTGGGTAAAGATATAATATTATAAGTAAATTTTGTTTATTTAGTGGAAAGGATGGGAATTTAGTATGAAAAAGTTCTTAAATATTGCATTACCAATTTTTATTATGATTGCTATGGCAGTGATATGTGTAATTATATATTTCCTTTTTACTGATAAGATTTCAATAAATGTAGGACAGGATAGTGATAAATATATTGAAAATACACAGCAAGGTGAGAATGTAGAAAAAGATGAAGTAATTTTGGCTGAAGATGAATTACCTACACTAGATTCAATGATTGCTACAAGACCACTTTTAACAACAATAGTGAGAGATTTTACTCAAAATCAAGAACTTAATTTGAATTTTTCAAAAGAGGAAGATGGTTATCAAAAATTAATTAAAGGTGAAATTGATTTATTGCTTGCTACTGAACCATCAGAAGATATTCTTAGAATTGCAGAATCTAGCGAAGTTGAGTTGGAAATGATACCAATAGCAAAAGAAGGATTTGTATTTTATGTAAATAATAATAATCCAATCAGTAATTTAAAAGTATCAGATATTCAACAAATTTATACTGGTCAAATTAAAAATTGGTCTCAACTTGGGGGAAGAGATGCTGAAATATTTGCTTGCCAGAGAACACCAAATTCTGCTAACCAGAGACAAATGATTTCTTCTGTAATGAAAACTTTAAAACTAATGGAACCTCCTACACGTGAATTTGAAGATAAATCATATGGAATAATAAATGATGTAATTGCAACATATGACAATTCTGAAAATGCAATAGGTTATTCTTATTATTACGATGCTAAGCAAATGTATAATATAGCAACTAGCAAAGACGTTAATAATGGAGATTTAACAAAAATATTGTCCATTAATGATATAGAACCTAATTATGAAAATATAAAAAATGAACAGTATCCTTTTATAACAAATTATTATTTAGTCAAGTTAAAAAATAATAATTCTGAAACTATGCAAATATTTATTGATGCTATAAATTCAGATAGAGGGAAAAAAATTATAAAGGAGGCTGGATATATTGATAATTAATAAGCCAACTAAAATATTTTTGATTGTTTTTTCAGTAATCCTTTTAATTATAACTATAGCTACTATAGTTTATGTTAGATTTTTTAATAAACCAAGCGAGTCACAAGTTATAGTGGAAGAGGCACCAAAAGTTATTGAAAATAAAATCGAGGACATAAATACTGATGATAATATAGTTGTTGGTGCTAAATTAGAAGATGTTTATAATTTAAATTTAATTAATGTGGAATATAAGACAGATAGAGAAAATAATGTTAATGTAAAATATCCTCAAATTTCTAATCTAAATAATAGTAGTGTACAAGAAAAAATAAATAATGAAATTAGAGATAGAATTAGTAGGATACTTTCAAGTAATAATTTTAGAACGAATTCAGATTCAACAGCTTATGTCGATTCAGAGGTTACTGCAAATTTTTCTGATGTGTTATCTGTAAAAATATTTGTTCAATTTAAAGAAAATTATAGTAAAAATTATGGAATAAATTTTTCCTTAGTTGATGGAGAAAGAATTTCAATAAAAGATTTATTCATAAGCAATGCACCAATAAAAAATATTATTACTTTTTCGGCTTATAAGACGATAGCTGCTGATTATTATACTGCTGAGGGAATATCAAATGAATTTTATGTAGGCGTAGAACCTGAAATTTTAAGCTTTCTAGTTGATTATAATAATGATAAAGTTACTGAATTTTCATTTAATCCTAATGTAATAGAATTATATAGAGAAGGTAGAACTATAAGAATAAATATGTTAGATTTTGCACCATATATAGCAATATATAATAGATATAAGTCTGGAGAAAATCTATATGGTTCAAGCGTAGAACAAGCTAAGGATATTCCGGTTTTTGTAAAGAGACCAAAAGTAATGTATGACTTATATGAAAAAGTAAACGATACTTGTTATATTGATGCAGTTATATATAAAGCTGAAGATAAAGAGTTTACAGAAAAAGAATTAGAAATAATTGAAGAATATAAAAATAAATTAATAGAGAGATTAAAAAATGTAAAAATAGAATCTAATATTTATTATTCAATATATGTATCAGTTTTTCATGGAGTACAAAATGAAAGAAATATATTGGTATTTAATGAAGATGAAAAATATGCAACTGTAAAAGAAGACTTTTATAATAAAATATATGCTACAGTTCTTAATGCACAAAGAGATTTGCATACAGAAGATAAAATAGAAAGTAAAATAAATGTTTTAAGTGAAAACATGATTGGTGCTAATGTTGATCAACAACGATTTGATATAGAGACTGGAAGAAATTTTGACGAACTTATGCAAGAATTAGAAAAACAAAAACAAGAAGAACTAGAAAAACAAAGACAGGAAGAGTTACAAAATCAAATTCAAAATCAAAATCAGGTAACAGAGCAGACAGAAAATACAATTTCTAATAATGTACAAAATCAAGTAGAAAATGAAACTGAAAATTCTGTAAATAATACTATGACAGAAGGAACTAATAATACTACGACCAATACTGCAGATAATACAAATCAGACTATAGATGCTGTGATAACTTTTTAAAATTAGAGGAGAAATAGTATATGTTCTTATTTAAAATTAAAACATATGGTTTTATAGGTCCATCAGGAACAGGAAAGAGTTATAGAGCTCAATATGTTGCTAACCAAAGAAATATAAAATATATTATAGATGATGGTTTATTAATTAAAGATAATCAAGTAATTGCTGGAATTTCAGCTAAGAAAGCTCCAACGAAAATTGAAACAGTTAGAAATGCACTTTTCTTAACTGAAGAGAAGAAAGAAGAAGTACAAAAATCTATAAAAAAATATAAACCAGATTCTATACTTATTTTAGGAACTTCAGATGCAATGGTTGATAAAATAGCTGAAAATTTAGAATTACCTCCAATTTCAGAAAGAATATATATAAATGAAGTTGCAACTCAAGAAGAAATGGATACAGCTAGACGAATGCGTGTGACTGAAGGAAAACATGTAATTCCAGTACCTACATTTGAAATAAAAAAAGACTTTTCTGGATTTCTTTTAGATCCTTTGCAAATTTTTAAGTCTAAGGGAAAAAATGTTGAGCCATACGTTGCTGAAAAATCAATAATAAGACCTACATTTAGTTATTTAGGAAATTTTACGATTTCTGATAGCGTTTTCAAAGATATTATTGTGACAGTTGCAAAAAAACTAGATTCGGTATATAAAATACTAAAGATAAGAGTTGATAAAACTCACAATGATACAGCTGGAGTACAACTATATATAGAAGTTTCTATTGAATATGGTGCAAATATGATGGAAACACTAAGAATTCTAAAAAAGGAGACTAGAAGGGAAATAGAAAATTTAACAGCAATGTATATTTCAAATATTGATATTGTTGCTAAACAGATTCATTTTCCAGAGGAACAATAGATAGTTTTAAAATATATAATTTTATTAAAGAAAGGAATAGAATAATGATAGTAGCAATTGATGGACCTGCTGGAAGCGGAAAAGGAACCATAACAAAAATAATTTCTCAAAGAATGGGACTTGTTAATTTAGATACTGGCGCAACATATAGATGTGTGGCATTAGCAAGTATTAGAAAAGGATTAAAAATAGAAGAAGAACAAAAAATTGTTGATTTAATAGATGAATTGGATATTAGTTTTGAACATGAAAATGGAGAAATAAAAGTATTTTTAAATGGAGAAGATGTTTCAAAACAAATTAGGAGTACTGAAGTAAATTCAATTGTTTCTCAAATTTCTTCAATTATTCCAGTTAGGTTGAAAATGGTAGAATTGCAAAGGAGATTAGCTGATGGAAAGGATGTTATAATGGAAGGCAGAGATATTTGTACATATGTATTTCCTAATGCTGATGTAAAGATATATTTGGATGCAAATGAAAAAGAAAGAGCACAAAGAAGATATAAGGAAAATCAAGAAAAAGGAATTGATTGTACTTATGAGGAAGTTTTGGATAATATTCGAAAAAGAGATGAAAATGATAAAAATAAAGAAATTGGTGCTTTAAAAGTTGCTGATGGAGCAACTATAATAGATTCAACTGACATGACAATTCAAGAAGTTGCAGATGAAATTGAAAAAATTATTAAAATGGTAAAATAAGAGGAATTACTGATGGAATTTTTACGAAAAATTTGTTATATAATTTTAAAACCAATATGCCATTTGGCTGATTTAATTATTTATAGAGTAAAAATAGAAGGAATAGAAAATGTTCCAAAGGATGAGCCTTGTGTTATTTGCGGAAATCATGTACACGCTATGGATGCACCCGCATTACTTGCAGCGACAAATAGAAAAATAAGATTTATGGCAAAGCAGGAATTGTGGAAAAGTGTGGGGTTTAAATTTATGGCTTTTGTTTTTAAAGTATTTCCAGTAAAACGTGGACAAAGAGATGGAGAAGCTATAAAAACTGCATTTACTATATTAAAAAAGAATGAAATATTAGGAATGTATCCCGAAGGAACCAGAAATGGAATTGAAAGAGGAATAAAACCTAAAAATGGTGCAGTTAATATTGCTATAAGAGCAGGAGTTCCAATAATACCATTTGGTGTTGATGGAACATTTAAACCTTTTAAAAAAGTTATATATAGATTTGGAAAACCAATGGACTTTTCTGAATATAAGAAAGATGTAAAAAATAAAGAAACTTTAGATATGCTTACAAAACAAGTTATGGATGAAGTCATTAGATTACGT
Organism: uncultured Clostridia bacterium; assembly: GCA_947589065.1. Lineage (GTDB taxonomy): Bacteria > Bacillota > Clostridia > TANB77 > CAG-508 > UMGS1994. The sequence continues at coordinate 425 of CANPZM010000001.1, read as the reverse complement.
GATAAGGAAAAAAATAACTAGTTTTTTATAATTGTTATAAGTATTTCTTGACATTACTGGAATACTGATGTATAATCTTTTATGTTACGGAAAATGTGAGAAGTTAAAATAATATAGAATAATACTAATAGCGAGGAGGGAGTAGAAGAATGGCACAACCAAAAAGAAGATGGTCTAAAGCAAGAACTGGCTTAAAAAGATCAACATGGAAAATTGAAGAAAAGAATTTAGCTACTTGCCCACATTGTCATGAACCAGTTATGCAACATAGGGTTTGTTCAAATTGTGGATATTACAATGGTAAAGAAGTAGTAACAATTAAAGAAGATAAAAAATAAAACACATTTTTTGATGTGAACCCCAATTAGGAGACATCAATAAAAAAACAGTACATTAAAAAGAGAAAAAATTATTTTTCTCTTTTT